>CAIVYW010000090.1 GCA_903910205.1 uncultured Methylococcaceae bacterium
CTAGGAATCCCCTTCCTTCAGGTGGGGGAGGATGTCAACAAGCTAATTGAGCGTGTGGTTGAGAGAGGTGAGTATTGATTGCTCAGCAGGGCAGGTTGTTAACCTGCCCTGAATGCTTGACTTCGGACATGAGTTTCATGCGTCGCCAAGGCTCTCTTGAGCACAGATGAAAGGTTATCTATGAACGACTTAAGCTCAAACTGTCCGATCTTAAGGTAGAAGTATCACTACTAGAGTAAGATTAGCAGGATGAAAATCCGCACTACAGATCTAAATTTTCATGTTTTTAAAGCTATTATTTTTTTGTAGATCTTTATCTTGCAGTTCATCGACGGCTATTTTTGTTTTATCCAGCTTTAATACATTATCAGTCTGCTTCTGCCCGGTTTGGCTGTGGCCAACAAAATGTGCGCCTGCTTCAATATCTAGCGATTCCACATTAATATCGCCTTCGACATGTCCTGTTTTGTGAATCCGTAAATAACCGGTAGTCTTAATGTTGGATTTAATTTTTCCGTAGACGATCAAATTGTTTGCGCTGAAATTATCTCCTTCAATCTGACCTGTGGCGGCAACTTCGATGTCACCTGAGCCTGTGATATTTCCTTTGATGATACCTTCAATACGTAAGCTACCTTGGCAATCTAAGGTGCCGGTAAATGTGCAGCCTACACCGATGAAACTTACGCTCTTATCAGATTTACTCTTTACTTGAGAGGTTACTGTTGATGTGTTGCCAAAACTAAACATAAAACACCTTTCATACAATGAATTTAAAAAATAATTACCATTCAAGACAGAACAATTGATGCTTTAATTATTGGCTGTTCGACAAGTTCAGAGCGCAGCACGTTAATTACGTTTTCTGTTGAAAACAGTCTAAAAGTTCTATCAAATATAGGGCAGCGGGTCAATTGCTTGCTCTTTAAAATAAACAATATAATGTAAATGAGGGCCAGTGGAACGACCTGTAGAACCTACTAGGCCGATTAAATCGCCCGTTTTAACGGTAGAACCATTTTGAATCAATATTTTAGATAAATGCCCATATGCGGTGCCATAATCGTGTCCATGATTTATTTTGACCGCATTACCTAAACTACCCATAGGGCTTGCATTAATGACGACGCCATCGGCTGCCGCATAAACCTTGGTGCCTGTTTCAGCAGCAAAATCTAGTCCATTGTGAAACTCATTATCTAAATCATCGAAAGGATTTGATCGTATACCAAAATGAGACGTAATTTTAGCATCAGTCATATCAATGGGATAGCCGTTGGGAATTGTGGCAGCACTGTCTAATGCTGTTTGAAAACGATTTAGCTGACGGTCACCGTAATGTAAAATCCAATCCCTAAGGGCTTCACCCTTTAACGTTGTCATTTCACCTCCCATCCCAGTAAGTGCCTCGGTTTCTTGGGGGTTAAGTTTCTTCATCGACATTTTTACATCACCATCACGCTGGTGAATATGCTGTAATTTTGACTCCAAACTTTTCATTCGATTGGCAAGAGCTTGATATGCAGCAATCGTTTCCTGTTCATGTTGCAGGTGCTGTTCTTGTTCTAGCCCAATTAATGCATTGTTAGCTTTTGTTTTTTCAAGTTCTACAATTTCAGTCTTAATTGCATAGTGAGAGTAAATTCCATAGGCAAAGCCACTGGCAATAAGAATTATAACTACGCAGAATATCGCAAAAAAATATTTAGCTTTTAAAGCACTAATGCTAATAACTAGTGAATTACCACCGCTTTTGGCTAAAATAATACTGAATTTGATAGGTCCATGGCGTGAGTTATCTGATTTAACATCTAACCGTCTAAGCACATAGTCCTCCTATTAGTAACTAATGGGGCGGCTTATAGCTTTTTCCCGCCTCTGTAAGTGATAATATGCGCACTATATTTGCATATGTTGACCATATTATCATATATAGAGTTCATTATCGAAAAATAGCTGTAGACTTTGCTATTGATAAAATACCACGATTAAAACTGTTTGAGTTGTTGTTGATAAATGTAACCAAGATCCTATGGTCTTGGCTACATTTATAATGACTTTACGATTCAGAAGAGACTAGTTTTTTATCAGTTTCATAAACTAATAAGGGCTCTGATTGACCTAAAATAACACTCTCATCAATGACCACTTTACTGATGTTATCGGCTGATGGTATTTCATACATGGTGTTGAGCAAGACATTTTCGACGATCGTTCTAAGTCCACGAGCTCCGGTCTTTCTTTCCATGGCTTTAGAGGCGATGGCTTTTAGTGAATCTTCTCGGAACTCAAGTTCTGCACCTTCCATTTCAAACAAATGTTTATATTGTTTGATGAGGGCATTTTTAGGTTCGGTTAAAATTTTAATTAACGCGGCTTCATCGAGTTCTTCGAGAGTTGCGATAATCGGTAAGCGACCAACAAACTCAGGAATCAAGCCGTATTTGATTAAATCTTCAGATTCGACTTCGGCAAAAAGTTGTCCAATATTTTTGGATTCATCTTTGGTTTTAACGTCCGCTGAAAAACCAATGCCACCTTTTTCTGAGCGGGCTTTAATAACACGATCTAAGCCAGCAAACGCACCGCCCACAATAAATAGAATATTAGCGGTATTGACTTGCAAAAACTCACCTTGTGGATGTTTGCGACCACCTTGTGGAGGTACTGATGCAATCGTTCCTTCGATAAGTTTCAGTAAAGCCTGTTGTACACCTTCGCCTGAAACATCACGGGTAATTGATGGGTTGTCAGATTTTCTGGATATTTTATCGATTTCGTCTATGTAAACGATGCCGGTTTCTGCTTTTTCTACATCATAATCACATTTTTGTAGAATTTTTTGAATAATGTTTTCTACGTCTTCACCGACATAACCGGCTTCTGTGAGCGTAGTGGCATCTGCAATAGTAAAGGGTACATCTAAAAGTCGCGCTAAGGTTTCGGCTAACAATGTTTTGCCTGAACCAGTCGGGCCTATCAGTAAGATATTACTTTTTGCAAGTTCAATAGAGTCTTTTTTTGATTTGTTGCGTAAGCGTTTGTAATGATTATAAACAGCTACAGCCAAAATCTTTTTAGCACGATCTTGTCCGATGACATAACCGTCGAGTTCTTCTTTTATTTCTTTAGGTTTGGGTAATGAATTGCCTGAAAAAGGCGATGTTTCATCGTCCAATTCATCTTTTATAATATCATTACACAGTTCTACGCATTCGTCGCAAACATAAACAGAAGGGCCAGCAATCAGCTTTCTTACTTCATGTTGGCTTTTTCCACAAAATGAACAATAAAGCAACTTATCGTCATCTTTACTATTTTTGTCATTACTCATTAATCAATCCTCTGCAAATACCAAGTTTATAGCTTGAGACTTCTATAGACCGTAGCTTAGTCTAAATATCCGAACAATACCAATTTTGTAAGTATTCACTTCCTCTGTCTACAAAGAGAGGGGCTGAATAATTACTAACCATTCGTTATGAATCGGTAGTGTTTGCTCTGTTAGCTAATACCTTATCAATGAGGCCATAGGTAACGGCATCATTAGCATTCATGAAGTTGTCTCTATCAGTATCTTGCTGAACTTTTTCTAATGGTTGGCCAGTATGGTGTGACATGATGTTGTTGAGTTTGTCTCTAATAGACAGAATTTCTTTGGCATGTATGTCAAAATCAGAAGCTTGGCCTTGAAAACCACCTAAAGGTTGATGAATCATCATTCTTGAGTTTGGTAGGCAATAACGTTTGTCTTTAGCGCCGCCGGTTAGCAGTAATGCCCCCATGCTTGCTGCTTGTCCGATACAGAGTGTGCTGACATCGGGTTTAATAAATTGCATGGTGTCATAAATAGACATGCCAGCAGTCACTGAGCCGCCAGGAGAGTTAATATATAGATGTATGTCTTTGTCTGGATTTTCAGATTCTAAAAAAAGTAACTGAGCGACGACTAAGTTAGCCATGTAGTCTTCTACTTGGCCGACTAAGAAAATAACGCGTTCTTTTAAAAGTCTGGAGTAAATGTCATAAGAGCGCTCGCCTCTAGCGGTTTGCTCGATGACCATAGGGACTAATCCCCCCGCAGCTTCTAGTGCTCTGGCTTGATTTATTACATATTGATTATACATTGCTAATCCTTAACGCTTATCCATGACATCACTGAAGTTAATTGTTTCGTCAGTTACTTTGGCTTGTGTCACTAACCATTCAATAACTTGATCTTCTAAAACCATTTGGCGAACATCGTCTAGTCGTTTTTCGTCAGAGTAATACCAACTGACCACATCTTCTGGACGTTCATAGCTTTTTGACATAGTTTCGATGGTAGTAAGCACTTTATCATTGTCGATTTTAATGCTATTTTTTTGTACGACTTCGCTTAATATTAAGCCTAACGCGACGCGACGCTTGGCTTGTTTTTCAAAACTATCTCTAGGGATGTTAAGTTCGTCAAGATTTGTTTTTTTTCTTTTGGCTGTTTCGATATAAGGTTTAAGAAGATTTTCAACTTCAAGATCGATGAGTGCATTGGGTATAGTTATTTGAATTTTTTCATATAGCTCATCCATGACTGCAGTCTTCAATTTGTCGTGTAGTACTTGTTGTAGCTCTCTTTCTAGGTTATTTTTGATATCGGCACGGAATAGCTCAATTGTACCACCTGATACGCCGTAGGCTGCGATGAAGGCTTCATCAATAGCTGGCAAGACAGGTTCTTCGACTGATATTACGTCTACGTTAAACTCAGCGAGTTTGCCTGCAAGTTTTTCATGGTTGTAGTCTTCAGGGAAGGTGATAGAAAATACTTTATTATCGCCTGCTTTAAGACCTATTAGGTTTTCTTCGAATCCAGGAATCATCTTTTTCTCGCCGCAGATGACTTTAAAGTCTTCTATACGACCATCAGTGAAATTTTCTTCTTCAGATATGCCGATAAAGCCCGTTGTTACGCGGTCAAGTGTTTGTGCTGGGCGGTCAACAAGCAACCAATCTTGTTTTTGAGCTCTTAGTTTTTCAATCATACCATCAACGTCACTGTCAGCAACGCTGGCTATTGGACGCGCTACTTCGAGTTCGGCAACGCCTGCTAATGATATTTCAGGATAAACTTCAAACACAGCCGTATATTGAAAGCCTTCAGCTTGCTCTATTTCTTCAATAAGCGGGCGGCCTACAGGATTTATTTTTTGTTCTTCTAGGGCTTTAGGGAAGGTGCTGTTGATGAGGTCGTTGAAAACCTCGTTGCGAACTTGCTCGCCATACATTTTTTTAACAACCTGTGGAGGTACTTTTCCAGGACGAAATCCATCGACTTTAACGTCACGGGCTAATGATTTTAAGCGCTGAGACATTTTTTCCTGAACCAAGGCTTCAGGCACATTTACAGTCATTTTTCGGCTTAATTCTGATGTCATTTCGACAGAAACTTGCATTCCTATACCTCGTGTTTGTATGTAGAAGATTTTTTATGAGTGCCGTTGATGGCTGGATAAAACTGAAAGTAGAACGATGGGTCGTGCTGCTTTGTAGAATAGGGTGGTGCGAATGGAGAGACTCGAACTCTCACAGGATAACCTACTGGAACCTAAATCCAGCGCGTCTACCAGTTCCGCCACATTCGCATTTCGTATGAAGGGCTAATTGTAAAGATTAATGAGGGTTTTAACAAGTTATAAATTATATTTTTATTTTTTGTGCCTGATTAAGAATCAATTGATACCTAATGTCTAGCAAGGTTTTGTCGTAAAGCTTTACATCCTGAGCTAATACAGGCTAAATTATTTATCTTTTTAGGCTTCACTTTAAGGTGGGACAGTTTGAAGTTAAGTCATTCGTGGTGAGCCTTTCGTCTGCGTTCAGGGCGAATGGTTCAGCTTAGCATCACCCCTTAAGTTGGTAGCCTCCTTTTACAATAAGGCTATGACTAAAAATAACATTTCTAACCGAATAGTTGTACTCGATACCGAAACAACCGGACTTAGCACGAAAGAGGGTCATCGAATCATTGAAATTGGTTGTGTTGAACTCATAAATCGTCGCTTAACTGGCAAGCGTTTTCATGTCTATCTTAATCCCGAAAGGAAAATAGATGATGGGGCTATTGCAGTACATGGCATCAGTAATGAGTTTTTAGATGATAAGCCGCTTTTTAAGCAAATTTCAGCTGAATTTATTGCATTCATACAAGATGCAGAATTAGTTATTCACAATGCGCCATTTGATGTTGGTTTTATTAATAATGAATTTTCATTAGTAGACAGTCAGGCAAAAACGATTACTGATCTCTGTTTGGTATTTGATACGCTTGTTTATGCTCGAAAAAAACACCCTGGACAACGTAATAGCTTAGATGCTCTTTGTAAACGCTATGGTATTGATAATAGCCATAGAGAATTACATGGCGCTTTACTTGATGCAGAAATCTTAGCTGAAGTGTTTTTGCTGATGACAGGGGGGCAATCATCATTACTAGCTGATGAGCCAGCTAAGGCGGAGTTAGTTGTTGTAAGTTCGACTATTCCTCGAACAACAGTCAGTCGTCCTGCGCTAACTATAGTGCGTTGCAATGAAGAGGAGTTATCAGCTCATCAAATGAGCTTGAATAGCCTTGGGCAGTGTCTATGGGATCAATAGCAAGGTGCATTAACATTTAACCTTAAGCGAAAAGCATAAAAAGGCTACCAACTTAAGATGGGACAGTTTCAGCCCAGACGAAAGGTTCAGGGCGAAAGATTAAGTCTAGGAGGCTAGCAACTTAAGGCGTGACAGATCTAGGCTTAACCCTTTGCCTGCGCTTAGAAGAATCCTATCTAAAAATGAACGATTGAGCTAAACCGTCCCATCTTAAGTTGGTAGCTCATAAAAAAGCCCCGATGGCATAATGCCATCGGGGCTCTCATTTTTAAAGCGTAGTGCCTAAAGCCAAAGCTTTAAGGCAGCAAGATTACATCATGCCGCCCATGCCACCCATACCGCCCATGCCGCCCATATCAGGCATGCCGCCATGACCTTTGTCATCGCTAGGCGCATCAGCAATCATAACTTCAGTGGTCAGCATTAAGCCGGCAACAGAAGCCGCATTTTGCAATGCAGTACGCGTTACTTTAGCAGGATCTAAGATACCCATTTCGATCATGTCGCCGTATTTGCCAGTTGCCGCATTGTAACCGAAGCTACCAGTGCCTTTTTGTACTTCATTGAAAACTACTGAAGGCTCGTCGCCTGCATTAGCTACAATTTGACGTAAAGGCTCTTCCATTGCGCGACGTAAAATATTAACGCCGACCGTTTGGTCATGATTAATACCTTCTAAGCCAACTAATGCAGATAATGCGCGAACTAAGGCAGTACCACCACCGGCTACTACACCTTCTTCAACCGCTGCGCGTGTTGAATGCAATGCATCTTCAACGCGAGCTTTCTTTTCTTTCATTTCAATTTCAGTTGCAGCGCCCACTTTAATGACAGCAACACCGCCAGCTAATTTAGCTAAACGCTCTTGCAGTTTTTCTTTGTCATAGTCAGAGGTTGCATCATCAGCTTGGGCACGAATTTGTGCAACACGCGCTTTGATTTGATCTTCAGAGCCCGCGCCATCGATGATGGTTGTGTTTTCTTTAGTTATTTGAATTCTTTTTGCTGTACCTAATTGCTCAATTTCAGCTTTTTCTAAGCTCAAACCGACTTCTTCAGAAATAACAGTACCACCTGTTAGTACGGCAATGTCTTCCAGCATCGCTTTACGACGGTCGCCAAAGCCTGGGGCTTTAACAGCCGCTACTTTTACGATGCCACGAATAGTGTTAACAACCAGTGTTGCTAAGGCTTCGCCTTCAACATCTTCTGCTACGATCAATAATGGACGGCCAGATTTAGCAACAGCTTCCAAAATAGGTAACATTTCACGAATGTTAGAAATTTTCTTGTCGTAAATTAAGATTAGAGGATCATCTAATTCAACGCTCATGTTTTCTTGTTTGTTGATGAAGTAAGGTGACAAATAGCCACGATCAAACTGCATACCTTCAACAACGTCTAATTGGTTGTCTAAGCCTGAACCTTCTTCAACTGTAATAACGCCTTCTTTGCCTACTTTTTCCATCGCTTCAGCAATGATTTGGCCTACTGAATCATCAGAGTTAGCAGAGATAGTACCGACTTGAGCAATGGCTTTGTTATCAGTACAAGGTACTGCTGAAGCACGAATAGATTCAACGGCTTTAGTCACTGCTAAATCAATACCGCGTTTTAGATCCATTGGGTTCATGCCAGCGGCAACCGCTTTCAAACCTTCGTTGAC
>CAIVYW010000091.1 GCA_903910205.1 uncultured Methylococcaceae bacterium
CGATCCCATCTCGAACTCGGAAGTGAAACCGTTTAGCGCCGATGATAGTGTGGCAGTTTGCCATGCGAAAGTAGGGAATTGCCAAGCTCTTAATATTAAAACCCAAGCCTAATGCTTGGGTTTTTTTTTGCCTATTATTTTTAATATCTGATGTGTTACGTACCGATTACGAATTATCAATAACTTACAGGTATTTTTTGCTTCGTAACTAATTGATTCTTCTTTCGCCTGCGTAACATCAGCTAATATTACAGAAGTGCTATACTATACAAACACGCTTTTATCGAGTTCAATGAAAATGGCCAATAATATAATACATCGCATTGCTTTAACTCCAGGTGAACCTGCTGGGATAGGGCCAGATCTGTGTGTTAAATTAGCACTGCAGAACTTACCTTATCAGCTTGTTGTTATAGGCGATCCTGAAATGCTAAGGCAAAGAGCTGAAATATTAGGCTTGCCGACTAAGGTAAGTGAATTTAATCCAAATTTACCATCAGTAGAACAAGTGGCGGGACATTTAGCGGTAATGCCGGTAAGACTTGCAGAAAAAGTTGTTTGTGGGCAAACTAATACCTTAAATAGTAGTTATGTATTAAAAACCATTGAACTAGCGGTTACTGGCTGTATAGAAGGACTTTTTTCTGCAATAGTTAATGGCCCAGTACAGAAAAGTATTATTAATGAAGCTGGATTCACATTTAGTGGACATACTGAATTTATTGCCGGAATTACTGGTGGCTATCCTGTGATGATGCTTGCAACTGAGGGTTTACGCGTGGCTTTAGCGACTACTCATTTGCCTCTAAAAAATGTTAGCTCAGCGATAACATATACTAGTTTAAAATCTGTCATTAAGGTTTTACATCATGATTTGAGTACGCGATTTAATATTGATCAACCAAGAATACTCGTTTGCGGTCTTAATCCACATGCCGGTGAAAATGGATATATGGGGCGAGAAGAAATCGATATTATCACGCCTGTTATTGAAGAATTGCGTCAACAAGGAATGGATCTTATAGGGCCACTGCCAGCAGATACTATTTTCACCCCTAAATATCTGGATGCTGCGGATGTGGTGTTGGCAATGTATCATGATCAAGGTTTGCCAGTTCTTAAGTATCAAGGTTTTGGCAAAGCGGTTAATATTACTTTAGGGCTTCCAATTATACGCACCTCAGTTGATCATGGTACGGCGCTAGATCTCGCTGGTACCAGAAATTCGAACATTGGAAGTCTTGAATATGCCTTGCACACTGCACTAATTATGGCAACACACCTATAAAACTAATATGACACATACCCCACGCAAACGCTTTGGTCAGAACTTTTTGCATGATCATAATATTATTTACAACATTCTATCTAGCCTACAAGCTAAACCTGAACAACATTGGGTTGAAATTGGTCCTGGGCAAGGTGCATTAACTGAACCATTATTAAAAATAGGCATGCAACTTGATGTGGTTGAGCTGGACAGAGATTTGGTTGCGTTACTTAAAGAAAAGTTTAAGTATAGTAAGTTAAAAATTCACAGTGGAGACGCTTTAAAATTTAACTTTGCGGCTTTGGCTGTTGATAATGAAAAGCTACGTATTATTGGCAATTTACCTTACAATATTTCAACGCCATTAATGTTTCACTTATTGGATAATGCCTTTTGTATTGAAGATATGCATTTTATGTTGCAAAAAGAAGTGGTTGATCGTATCTGTGCAATACCCGGTAGTAAAAAATATGGTCGACTAAGTGTTATGATGCAATACCATTGTGCCACTGAATTATTATTTGATGTACCTCCAGAAAGTTTTGACCCCGCGCCTAAAGTAATGTCAGCTATTGTTCGATTGGTTCCTCATCAAACGCCACCAGTTCAAGTCAATGATATGGTTAAGCTCAATAAAGTGGTTACCCATGCTTTTTCACAACGTCGTAAAACGTTACGTAATTCATTAAAAAAAATAATAGATGAAAATGCTATCATTGATTTGAATATAGATCCAACATCAAGAGCTGAAGTGCTAACTTTAGATGATTTTGCTAGATTAAGTAACCTGCTTGAGGATATTTGAGTGCAAA
This sequence comes from uncultured Methylococcaceae bacterium, assembly GCA_903910205.1. GTDB lineage: Bacteria > Pseudomonadota > Gammaproteobacteria > Methylococcales > Methylomonadaceae > Methylobacter_C. The sequence goes on from CAIVYW010000091.1 coordinate 2,083, forward strand.
AATAAATAAAACTAGACCTTTCTAATTAGTGCGTCTAGCCATAATGTTGGCAATACATATTTTAGAATAGCAAATAAATAGGTAGGAATAGTCACGTAATAACGTGTTTTAGGTGGATTGGATTCCAATGCGTGTATTACTTTCGCTACAACGGCTTCTGCGGGTAATGTAAAGGCTACAGCAGCGCCTTCTTTTTGTAATCGGGCGGCCATATTATCGTAGGCTGCTTTATGTTCGCTGTTTTTATAATCTATATTTTCCTTATAAAGTAACTCAAGGTTCGCTCATTCGGATAGCCAGTTCATCAGATTCCCCCGCTCCGCCTTGATAAAGATTAGACGGAAAGCCTAGCAACGTTAAAA
>CAIVYW010000092.1 GCA_903910205.1 uncultured Methylococcaceae bacterium
AATAGCTTCAGCTATTGCGTTTTAAAACAGCTGAAGCTGTTTTACTTCAGGTACAGATTACTTAACTTAATGGCAGTGACGCTCCGCGTGGGAACGATAAAAGCTTCCACTACTGTTTTGTCCCGCCTTAAGTGGGTAGCCAATAAATTGGCTTACAAAAGAGGTCAGTTAATAAGGAATAGCCTAGTGCAAGATTTAGCCCTTAACCCCAACTTCCAGAATTTGACTCCATTGCCCTACTTGTAGATCATGAATGCGATAGATGGCGCGATATTTCCAAACCGCCGCAGTACCTGGTGGGGGTAGCGCAGTATTGTCTTGATAACCCGGTGACAGTTGAATACTGATTAGGCTAAAACTACCCGTGCCGTAATCGGCTTCTATCTCTAAGGCATCAGTGCCATTGCTTTTCCAATGCAACATCGGATGTCCACCTTGAAAATCTACCGTTAATACTGGTTGTAAGCTATTAGGGTCAACGGCTGGGCTGTGCGCAGAAATAATGTTTAGTGCTTTGCCAATAGCCTCGGTGTAATTTTTGTGCCTTTTAATGCGTGTAATTAAGTCACCTAAAAAACCAAAAATATCAGCATAAAACGCCGTAGGTGTAGTCGGTAATACAGGAGGAGTTGGCGCATTGATGGCCGCATCTTTGGGGCCGTCACGCAGGACTCGTTTAAAAGCAAACAGTGCGTTACTGTAATTGATTGCAGAATCTTGCGCCTTAAGGCAGTAGTCAAAGCCGTCTAAGCCAGTTTTTAATTGAGCCAAATCATCCGCACTAACTTCTAAGGCTAGGGAATAGCTGGGTAGACTCACATTTAAATGCTGTAATAGCGCCAGCTTGCCGGCATCGTCTCTAGGTATGGCTGTATTGTTGGACATGAGGTGACTCCTGAGTTTAGAAAGGGTTAGTGTTCTGGCGTATTACTTGTGTGGCCTTAATATGCCAAGGCTACTTCCTAAATGCAAGTTTTATTTTATAAGAAATAGAAGGTTCTTTATTAAGTAAGCTATAGCGGACGTGGTAATGATGGTTGTATTGCTTTGTGCTGTTAGTTTTAAAGCAAGGACATGAAAGAGCAGTACATGAGCGCCGCTAATTACATTATGAGCAGCTAATAGCGTGTAACTTTAGCTTTTTTTGCAGCGCTTTTAACGGCATATTATTTATGATGCGGCTAAAGCTATTGCAAACATAGCCCTTTTTGTTTTAGGGTGGCCTATGTAATAACTAGCATAAGCGCTGTCGATCTGTGCGTAGCTAAGACATATCTACTATTTTATGCTGAGCGTAACAAGGTAATCGCTTAGCACTTGAAGGTAAAGGGTTACCGTTAGTCGATAAGCACTTACCACGGCAGGGTAAAAGGTTGCCGTTAGTCGGTAAGCGCTTAGCAGCACAGGGTAAAAGGTTACCGCCAGTCGGTAAGCGCTTACCATCACACGGTAAAGGGTTACCACTAGGTGGTAAAAGGTTACCATCACACGGTAAAGGGTTACCACTACATGGGAAAAGGTTACCATCAGGTGGTAAGCGCTACGGGTGTCAAAATGACGGCTGTATTTTCAACAGTGGTGATATCAAGGTGTTATTTTGGGCTGCCAACTTAGGTAAGACGCAATAATAACCCCCCCCCCACACATCCTATAGGGGGTATCTACACAAGTAATCATCTCAGTCCGTCTTCATTGCAGGGATAATACTTGTGTAAATAGCTATGATAAAAGTGGGGGTTATTATTGCTTCTTACTTTAAGTCTAGTCTCTGTGATGCTTTAAGTTGCTATCCGTCTAGCGTAAGTTAGGGCTTTGTAGCACAGTGCCTATAGCCTGTCCAAAAGATGCGCCTAGTTTGCCAGCTATTTTATCTAAGAAACGACTTTGTTTAGTAAAGTCCACGCGATTTTCGGCACCAATAATAGTTTTGGCGACGTAATCTTCAGTGCCATAAGCATCGGCAATGCCATTTTTAACGCCCGCTTCGCCGGTCCACACTAGGCCAGAAAACATATCGGGTGATTGTATGAGTCTATCGCCGCGTCCGACTTTAACCGCGTTGATAAATTGCTGGTGTACTTGATCCAACAGTTCTTGCATGTATTGGGTTTCGTCTGTTTTGGGGGGTGAAAAAGGATCTAGCATGGCTTTGTGTGCGCCAGCCGTCATTAAGCGGCGCTCTACGCCCAATTTCTGCATAATATCAACAAAACCAAAGCCATCCATTAGTACACCAATAGAGCCTATAAGACTGGAGGGATTAACAAATATTTTATCGGTGGCTGAGGCAATGTAATAACAGCCTGACGCGCAAATATCACTGACGACTGCATAAATAGGTAAGTCAGGGTGTTGTTTTTTTATAGACCTGATTTCTTCATAAACATAGGCCGATTGCACAGGACTGCCGCCAGGTGAATTTGAATGTAAAATAATGCCTTTAGTTTGCTTATCTTTTACCGCATTTCTTAGGCTTTCAATAATACTGGCGGCATTAGCATCTTTATCTTCTGCAATAGGGCCTGTGACATCAATGACAGCGGTATGCTCTTTGCTGTCGATGCCCATATCTTTTTTAAGCACAGGGTATAGGGTGATACCCAAAACCAGCGTTAAGTAACAAAAAGCTAAGGATTTAAAAAACACGCCCCAACGTCTGGCGCGAGTTTGTTCGGTAATGGCTGATAAGGCTAATTTTTCAAGAACTTTACGTTCCCAGCCCTCTTCTTGGTTAGTGTTGGTTATTTGTAGATCGTCGTAGCGTTTTTCCATGACTTATTAACCTTATATAATATTCAGTAATTCGGTGGGCTGTTCTAAGCACAATAATGGTTGATAGGCGAGTAAGCTTGCCGCAGAATTTGCGCCACAACTGACTGCAATTGATGAGATTGAGGCGTTAACAGCCATTTGCAAGTCGTAAATAGAATCACCTATCATTAAAACGCGTTCTTTTGCCGTTTGGGTCTGTGAAATAATTTCCTGCAACATACGAGGGTCTGGCTTAGAGGCCGTTTCATCCGCACAGCGTGTGGCACAAAATAAATGTTCAGTTCCGGTGGCTGTTAAGGCTTCTGTGAGGCCGGCTCTGGTTTTACCGGTTGCCACGGCCAGTTGATAGCCTTTATCCTTCAAGTGCATGAGCATGTCATACACGCCAGGAAACAAATCGTCATGGTTCATGGCTTTGGAAAAATAGTGCTGGCCATAGCGGCTAATGAGTCGCTTGAGTATGGGCTCATCAACGTCAGGAAATAGCGCGTACATGGCGTTATGGATACTTAAACCGATGACGTTTTTTGCCGCCTGAGTTTCGGGCATAGGGCAATGACAATCAATGGCGGCTTGTTGCAAACAGTGCGCAATCCAGTCTATCGAATTGATGAGCGTGCCATCCCAATCAAAGATGATTAAATCAAATCGGTGCTTCATTTTTTAATAGGTTTTCCAGTTGAGCCGGTAAGGGCGCTGAAATAGACATCAGTTCACCCGTAACAGGGTGCTGAAAGTTTAATGTTTGCGCATGTAAAAACATACGTTTATAGCCTTTTACTTTAAATATTTTATTAGTCTCATCAACACCGTAGCGATCATCGCCCACAATAGGATGACCAAGGCTTGCGGCATGGACACGTATTTGATGAGTACGTCCGGTTTTGGGCGAGGCTTCAACTAAGGTCGCATTGGCAAATAATTTAATGCGCCGAAATAAGGTTTCAGCAGATTTACCCGCCGCACTAATGACCACGATACGTTCGCCGCCTTTACCGGCATTTTTTAACAAGGGTGCCGTGACGATAAGTTTCTTTCTATTCCATTGCCCTGACAATAAAGCGAGGTAAGTTTTTTGAATCTGACTGATTCTAAACAGCTCTTGTAATAATCGTAAGGCACTGCGCTTTTTTGCGATTAATAAACAGCCTGAGGTGTCTTTATCAAGGCGATGGACTAATTCTAAAAAGCGCGCTTCGGGTCTTAGTTGGCGAAAGCCTTCGATAATGCCAGAACTAACGCCGCTGCCGCCATGAACGGCAAAGCCTGCGGGCTTATTAATAACAATAAAGCCTTCATCTTCATATAAAATGCCGTCTAGTAACGCCGCTTGCAAACCTTGTGGGATGTAGGTTTCTTCGCTACGTTCGGCAACTCTAACGGGCGGTACTCTGACGATATCGCCGGCGACTAGACGATATTTGACATCGACTCGACCTTTATTGACTCTAACCTCGCCTTTTCGGACTATGCGATAAATATGGCTTTTAGGCACGCCTTTTAAGCGGGCAATTAAAAAATTATCAAGTCTTTGATCGCAATTATCTTCAGTAATTTCGACATAGACGACTTTCGGTAACACGTTTTCTTGTATGCTCATGGTGCGAATAATAACAGTATTTAGGATGTTTGATGCTTTAAAATTGATGTGAGGCCATAAGGTTGTTATATTAAGCGAGTTTTTAAGGAAAACAGGCTTTATGCTCTACAACTTTCAGTGTTGAAACGGGTTTAGAGCGACTTAATGACGATTGAAATAACACTCATGTGATTAACGTTTCATTATAAGATTTTCGGGTTCATCGTACGACCCTAGACGCACGATTTTTTAATACCTGTTTAAAACAGAATTTACCAATCAAGACTGAGAACCATTAACTTAGCATCTGTCCCGCGCCCAAACTACGGCTTTTTGTTGAACTAAAATAGCAACAAAGCTGGCGCAGATGACGGAATATAAGGCCGTATCAACTAAGATGATTGTGTTACTGTTAGAAAGA
>CAIVYW010000093.1 GCA_903910205.1 uncultured Methylococcaceae bacterium
GCTAAAAGCTCTGGAGGATGTCGGTTATGAAACACCTTCGCCCATTCAGGCACAAGTTATCCCACATATGCTCCAAGGCAAAGATGTTTTGGGTCAAGCACAAACAGGTACCGGAAAAACTGCAGCTTTTGCGCTGCCAATATTGTCACGTATTGATTTACGTAAAAAAGATCCGCAAGTTTTGGTTTTAGCTCCAACAAGAGAGCTTGCCATACAAGTTGCAGAAGCATTTCAACGTTATGCGACTCATTTAAAAGGCTTTCATGTACTGCCTATTTATGGTGGCCAAGATTATAGTACTCAATTGCGTCAGCTTAAGCGTGGTGCTCATGTAGTAGTTGGTACTCCAGGGCGTGTTATGGATCACATGCGTAAGGGTACCTTGAATTTGGACGGATTAAACGTTCTGGTTCTTGATGAGGCCGATGAAATGCTACGTATGGGCTTTATTGATGACGTAGAATGGGTGCTTGAACAAACCCCAGATACTATTCAAATAGCCTTGTTTTCTGCGACTATGCCTTCGGTTATTCGTAAAATTGCTCAAGAATATTTAAATGAGCCTGAGCAGGTTACAATTAAAGTAACCTCTGCTTCCGCTGAAAATATCCGTCAGCGTTTTTGGATGGTAAGTGGCGTACATAAATTGGATGCGCTAACGCGTATTCTTGAGGCTGAAACCTTTGACGGTATGATTATTTTCGTCAGAACTAAAACAGCAACCATAGAGTTAGCTGAAAAATTAGAGGCGCGAGGCTACTCTGCAGCGGCAATTAATGGTGACATGTCACAGGCGCTTAGAGAGCGAACCATTGCGCATTTAAAAAATGGCAAGTTAGACATTTTAATTGCAACCGATGTGGCTGCTCGTGGCTTAGATGTCGAGCGTATTACTCATGTTGTTAATTATGATATCCCTTATGACACAGAATCTTATGTTCACCGTATTGGTAGAACTGGACGTGCTGGACGAACAGGGGATGCGATTTTATTTATTGCTCCTAGAGAAAGAAAGTTGCTGGGTAATATAGAAAAAGCAACTAAGCAAAAAGTTGAAGAAATGGGTTTGCCTTCAACTGAGGTTATCAATAATAAGCGTATATCAAAATTTAAGCAGAATATTACTGATACCTTGGCGGCAGAAGAGTTAAGTTTTTTCAGTCAATTGTTAGAGCAGTATCAGCAAGAACATAATGTTTCAGCTTTGGAAATTGCTGCGGCTTTGGCTAAATTGGTGCAAGGTAATACCCCTTTATTGATGCAAAATCTGCCTAAGAAATCATTTGAAAGCAGAGAAGATAGACCGCAGCGTGATCGCGGTGATCGTGATACGTTTTCTCAAAGAGAAGATAGACCTCAGCGTGATCGCAAAGCAAAGCCAAAGCGTGTATTTGGTGCTGGTGGAGCTGCGATTGAAATGGAAACTTTTCGTATCGAGGTTGGCCATACGCATGGTGTTAAGCCCGGTAATATTGTTGGTGCAATAGCTAACGAAACCGGTATAGACGGGGATCATATTGCTAGAATTAGAATCGAAGATCAATATAGTACCGTTGAGTTGCCCGCAGGTATGCCTAAGGAATTGATTGAAGAGCTTAAAAAAATAAGAGTTGCAGGGCAGCAGCTTAATATCTCAAAACTGGATGATAGCGTTAAAAGAGCAAGACCTGAAGATATTGCTCGTAAAGCTAAGCCAGATGAAGATGAAAAGAAAGTTGATAAGAGTAAAAAAAGAATGGGCTCAACCTCAAGACGAGCAAAACCTAAGGCTGAATAATTAAAGACCTTGAGTTAATAGTTTGTAGAGATGGTATCGTGTTATAGCGATATCATCTTAACTATTGATCGTTTAATAAGTTTTAAATAAATAGCTTATAGTGCTAAAAGTTGTAACGTTAGCTCTCCCCCGTTTTATGGATTTCACAATTAACATGAGTTGATTGTCTATCTGCTTCGTTTTCTAAAAATCACATAAGAATCAAGCTAGCGACTTCAGAAATCGCTAAGCAATGCGTTGCTATGGTGCTTGTTCTGTTAAATCCTTTTGTCTATGGACGTAGTCTTTTCTTAGGCTTTACTTTTTGCTGCTGTTTTTTGGCGCATTAAGCTGGGCTTGTATTCGCTGGGATAATTTTTGATGTTGGTATATGCGGGTTGCTGCTGACGTTATTATTTGTGTTCACATAACGTATTTCATCTTATTTTAGTGCTGTTAATAGGGGGTATTTGCTTTTGAATGACTTCAGAAAAGAATGGGTGAATTTATTGAAGGTGATGTTGTTTATAGCGAATCGACTTAAGTGATAAGTAATAACTGACGGTTCGCTTATTTTTTTTAAAGTTCAATAGATTCAATGGGTTTCAATAGGGTGTCATGTTGTTTTTTAGCAAAACAGCCAAAATTAACCCTTAATAATCATGTTGTTATAAAAATGACCGAACCGAGGGTAATAAAGTAGCGGAGGATTTAAGGCGTGGTTGAAAAAAGACAACCCAGAGGCACTTAGCGCTGTAAGTGGCTACTCTTAGCCTGCACGCATTGCTGTTCGCATAAGGAACGGTGCAGGCTGTCGATAGTATTCTGGGTGTAAGTAAGTCCTTTTGGTGCTGGTCATTATGTTAAGTGCTAACATAATGTTTTGACGCTTATTTTCCGTATCTTTTACGGAACTTATCAACACGACCTGCTGTATCAACAACGCGTTGTTTGCCAGTATAAAAAGGATGGCATGAGGAACAAACCTCAATTTGTAGATCCTTAGTTAATACCGAACCGGTCAAAAAAGTATTGCCGCAACCACAGGTTACAGTAATTTGTTTATATTCTGGATGAATTTCTGGTTTCATATTACTTCCACATTACCCGTAAAGAGGTTACATACTTATTAAATAACTCGCTATAATACTTACTTCATTGGCTATTAGCAAGATTTGTTAAACTTATGCGCATCATTACTTTAAATGCCAACGGCATCCGAGCGGCAGAACGTAAAGGCTTCTTTATTTGGATGCAGCAACAAAATGCTGACATTATTTGTTTGCAGGAAACAAAAGCACAAATACATCAGCTTAATACTGATCCTTTTTGTCCGACTGGCTATCACTGCTTTTATCATGACGCAGAAAAAAAAGGTTATAGCGGTGTTGCGCTTTATTGTAGGCAGCAGCCGGATAACATTGTTAATGGCTTAGGTTGGCCTGATGCTGATGCAGAAGGTCGCTTTATCGAAGCTCAATTTGGCAACTTAAGTGTGATCTCATTGTACTTGCCCTCGGGCTCTTCAGGAGAAGAGCGGCAAGCCTTTAAGTTTAGTTTTATGAAGCGCTTTGCGCCTTATCTACAAGCCTGCATAGAAAGTGGTCGAGACTATATTATTTGTGGTGATTGGAATATAGCCCATAAAGAAATTGACTTGAAAAACTGGCGAGGTAACAAAAAGAACTCGGGTTTTTTGCCAGAAGAGCGTGCGTGGCTGGATGATTTGTTTGCAGATGATCAATGGTTAGATGCTTTTCGTTTGGTCAATCAGGATGTTGATCAATACACATGGTGGTCAAATCGAGGTCAAGCTTGGGCAAACAATGTCGGTTGGCGCATTGATTATCAAATTATTAACGCCGCTTTAAAAGATAAAATTATTTCTACTTCAATCTATAAAGACCAACGTTTTTCCGATCATGCGCCCTTGATTATGGATTACGATATATAACTCATTTCTTAATCTACAGGCTTCTGTACGCCATTCCATGGTGCTACTTTACATAAAAGTAGTATGCCTGGGATGGCAATAACAAAGCACAGTAAAAAAAAAGTTTTCCAGCCCAGCCAATCTATCAAATACCCCGTTGCTGCATTGGCAAAGGTTCGTGGTACAGCGGCTAAGCTAGTAAATAAGGCAAATTGGGTTGCGGTATAAAGTGGATGAGTTGTATACGCAATAAAAGCAACAAAAGCTGCTGTGCCAAGACCTACGCCTAGCGCCTCAATGCCAATCACTAAGGCTAATACGGGCAAATTATGGCCTATCGTTGCCAGCCATGCAAAACCTAAAATAGCTAACATTTGCACGATACCAAAAAGCCACAGGGCACGATTAATGCCCAGCTTAATCATCCAAACGCCCCCCAGTAAGCCACCGATAACACTAGGCCATAAACCGGCATTTTTTGCGACTAAGCCAATCTCCGTTTTACTAAAACCCATATCGAGATAAAACGGTGTCGCAAGAGCGGTCGCCATACTGTCGCCCAATTTATAAAAGAAAATGAACGCCAGTACTAGCAATGCAGATTGCAAGCCATTACGAGACAGGAACTCTTGAAAAGGCTCTACGACAGCCGCTTTTAGTGTTTTAGGTGCGCCATCTTTAAGTTGGGGTTCATTAATACATAGCGTCATGACTATGCCGGGTAGCATAAACAATGCTGTAATGAGAAATACACTACTCCATGATAAATGATCAGCCAAAATTAGCGATAATGAGCCGGGTATTAAACTAGCAATTTTATAAGCATTGACATGTATGGCACTGCCCAGTCCTAATTCAGCATCGAGTAATAATTCACGTCGATAAGCATCAAGCACAATATCTTGAGATGCACTGAAAAAAGCAATGATGCAGGCTAAATAAGCGATGGTCCATAAGTCTAGCAAAGGATGCCATAAGCCAAAGCAAGGAATAGAAGAGAGTAACGCAAGTTGCGAAATAAATAACCAGCCCCGCCGTCTTCCAAGTGGTGGAATGTAGCGATCAAATAAAGGAGCCCACAAAAATTTCCAAGTAAAGGGCAGTTGGATCAAGGCAAATAAACCAATAGCTTTTAGATCTACGCCTTCAGAGCGTAACCATGCGGGCAATAATGCAATTAAAATATATAACGGTAGCCCAGAACTAAAGCCTGTGAAGATACAAATGAGCATACGTTTATTAAGCAAGGCTTGCTTAAGGGTGGAATTAGTGGTCACAGGACTCCTTGATGGGTTAAGCAACGTTAAGATAAATGGCTATGTGTGCCTTAATAATATCATTGGCTTTAATTTTTAATATCAAAAAAAAAGGCCAGACGGTTTTTAAAACCATCGGCCTTTTCAATATAATTTATCGCACAAACTGTGCGATATTTAATCGTTATTAACCATTAATTAAATAATGAACAAATATACTGGCGGCATAACCTCCCGCAATAGCAGGCGTCCATTTTAGATGACTAAAAAAGGTGTATTTGTGGTTAGACTGTCCCATTAGGGCAACACCTGCCGCAGAGCCGACAGACAATAATGATCCACCTACTCCAGCAGTCAAGGTGACTAATAACCACTGATATAAATCCATATCAACATTCATATTCAATACAGCAAACATGACCGGAATATTATCAACAATTGCAGAAATGACACCCACTAAAATATTGGCCGTAGTTGCACCTAAGCCGTCATACATAGCGCCTGATAATAACTCAAGATAGCCAATATAACCTAAACCACCCACGGCAAATACTACGCCGAAGAAAAATAATAAAGTATCCCATTCAGCGCCACGTACTTTATTGAAAACATCAAAACCCGCTTCACCGGCTGCTCTGTAGTTCTTTTTCAAATAAAAGCCATAGAGCATTAATACAGAAAGACCCACCATCATACCCATAAAAGGTGGTAAATGTAGGCCTTGTTTAAAGCTAACTGCGGTAACAATCGTTAATAAAAACAAACCACAGATTTGCAATGCACCTGGCTTTAATACGACAGGCGCTTCATCTGTGACTAGGGGTTGCTCGTTCGGTACTGCAAAATACATCACCGCAGCAGGAACGGCATAGTTCGCTAATGAAGGTACAAATAATTTAAAGAAATCAAAGAACTCAGCGTATCCAGCTTGCCATACCATTAATGTGGTAATGTCGCCAAAAGGACAAAATGCGCCGCCCGCATTAGCGGCAACAACTAAATTAACAAAGCCTATGCTGACAAACTTCTCATTGTCTGCACCTACCGCCATAACAACGGCACCGACTAATAAAGCCGCTGTTAGGTTATCGGCTACTGCGGATAAAAAGAAAGTAATAATGCCGGTAATCAAAAATAATTTACGATAGCCAAATTGTCTTCTAACCAACCATGATCTTAAGGCTTCAAATACGTTGCGTTCAGCCATTGAGTTGATATAAGTCATGGCGACTAATAAAAACAACATTAGCTCTGCATATTCTTTTAAGTTGTATTCGAATGCTTCGTGCATTGCTTCAACTGAAACACCTTTTTGAGAGGCTAAAATAGCAGCATGTGCCCAAATAATACCGGCCGCCAAAATGACGGGTTTAGATTTACGCATATGCGTAAACTCTTCGGTCATTACAAAACCATAAGCAATAATAAAAATCAGAACGCAATAAATACCACGCTCCGTGCCTGTCAAGCCAAGGCTTTCAAAGCCACTTGCCATTGCCATTTGCGGCACTAACAAGATTGATAAAAAAATTAATAAAAAACGCACGAGAATATCCCCTTCCTACTTTATAGTTATAGATACAAAAAATTTCAGCTGTTAATGGTATCACCAACTAATAATATTGTCATTTTATGGCTCTCAGTATATGATTACAGGTCAAATTATTAGCCAGAATAGTCTTATAAACGCCTATCCATGTACCAATATACCGATACCGATCAAAATCTTGTTGACCAGCGAGTTGCTCAATTTAGACGACAAACCGAGCAGTTTTTAAAAGGCGAGCTTTCTGAAGATCATTACCGTGCATTACGTTTAAGAAATGGTGTTTATATACAAACACATGCACCTTTGCTAAGAGTTGCAGGGCCTTATGGTCTGCTTAACTCTAAACAAGTGCGTAAACTTGCTCACATTGCACGCTTCTACGATAAAAACTATTGTCATTTTACCACTAGACAAAATATTCAGTTTAACTGGCCAAAGCTGGAGCAGATTCCCGATATATTAGCCGAATTAGCCAGTGTACAGATGCACTCGATACAAACTAGCGGCAATTGCATGCGTAATACCACTGCAGATCATTTGGCCGGTGTTTGTGTGGATGAAATTGAAGATCCACGTCCTTATTGTGAAATTATTCGCCAATGGACAACGCTGCATCCTGAATTCGATTATTTGCCACGTAAATTTAAAATTGCTGTCAGTGGCGCTTTACATGATCGTGCAGCGACTCAATTCCATGATATCGGCTTGCATTTGGTTAAAAATGCCGACGGTGTGGTGGGTTTTAAAGTCATGGTCGGAGGTGGGCTAGGGCGTACGCCGATTATAGGTCAAGTAATAAAGCCCTATCTGGAGAAAACGCATTTACTCTCCTATTTAGAAGCCGTGCTACGTATTTACAATTTATATGGTCGCCGTGATAACAAATATAAAGCTCGGATCAAAATCTTGGTTAAAGAATCTAGCTTGGCTAAATTCTCGGCCTTAGTTGATAAAGAATGGTTGCAGCTTAAGGATAATAATGAATTAAGTGCAGAGCGGATTGATGCAATGTGTGCGCAATTTAGTGCGCCAACGTATGACGATCAAGCGGCAGAAGATCAAAGTTTTGCCGAGCATCAAATAACAAATCAAGCTTTTGCGACTTGGGTCAAACATAATACCGCTGATCATAAAGTTGCGGGTTATCGTGCGGCATTTATTTCCCTAAAAGCACCTGAATCACCACCGGGCGACATAAGCGATGATCAGTTGGATGCGGTTGCAGATCTTGCTGATGCTTATAGTTTTGGCGAAATTAGAGCGACTCATAGACAAAACCTAATTCTGGCTGATATTAAACAAGCCGATTTGTTTGTGTTATGGCAAAAGCTAGCTGAACTAAAATTAGCAACGCCGAATATCGGCACAGCGACTGACATGATTTGCTGTCCAGGCTTAGATTTTTGCTCATTAGCAAACGCTGGTTCCATTGGCATAGCTAAAGAAATAAATGAAGCCTTAGATGACATGGATTACATACATGATATCGGTGATTTAAAAATCAATATGTCTGGCTGTATGAATGGCTGTGCGCATCAAAGTGTTGGCCATATTGGTATTTTGGGCGTTGATAAAAAAGGCACAGAATGGTACCAATTAACACTAGGGGGGTCTTCAGAAAATAATGCCGCTATAGGTGAGCGTTTAGGGCCTGCGGTTGCTAAAGATAAAATTACCTTAGCCATCGTCACTATTTTAGATGTTTATATTAAACAACGTTTGGAAGAAGAATCATTCCTGGATATGGTAAGCCGGGTTGGAATTACTCCATTTAAAGAGCAGGTTTATGCAACTCATTAAAGATCAACAGATTATTGATAATACGTGGCAATATATTGCTGATGATGATGAGCCAAAGAGTGGTGATATCAGTGTTTCTTTTGCTCGCTGGCAACGTGATAAGCAACAATTATTAGCGCATGAGGGTAAGCTTGGGGTTAGAATGAGTTCTACAGATAGTGTCGATGAGCTCGCTGATGATTTAGAAAAGCTACAGCTTATTGAGTTAGATTTTCCCGACTTTGCCGACGGCCGCTTATTTTCTCAAGCGTGGTTACTGAGGGGGCGTTATCATTATCAAGGTGAAATAAGAGCCATCGGCTATTACATTCCCGACCAAGTTTTTTATTTAGCACGGGTAGGTGTTAATGCTTTTAGCCCTAAGGTATCCGAAGAGTTATCTGATATTATGAATAAGTTAAACGATTTTACCGTCAACTACCAACGCTCTATCAATTAAATGAATATTACCTAGCAATAGCGTTAGTCGTTAAACGGGTGATTGATTCTCAACGGTTGATTCAAGAATCAATCACTTAACAGCTAGCCGATTTGTTTATAATTGAAGTTTAGTTTTTTCAAGTTTAGAAGTTCTACTCATCATAAGGAAGTAATCATGACTACTGTTGCTGACCCTATCATAGGGTCTTGGTACAAAGACCTAGAAAGCAAGTTAAAATTCAAGGTCATCGCTATTGATGAAAAAGATGATGCCATTGAAATTCAATACCTTAATGGCGACATTGGAGAATATGATAATGACACTTGGTATGGCTCAAGCTTTGATTGCATCGAAGCGCCTGAAGATTGGACGATTGCTTTTGATGGTATTGAAACTGACGACCTAGGCTATTCCGATACCGATGAGCATAAGCCCAATATTGAAGACGTAGATATTGAAAATTATTTAGATTAGCTAGGAAATAATGGCATGAAAATGAGTCCCCAGGAGTTTTTGGACTGGCCGTCGAAAAGAATTACCTTACTGGCTATGTCTGGTGCCGGAAAAACAACCTTAGCTAATAAATTACCTAAAGCTAACTGGTTTCACTATTCGGGCGATTACCGGATAGGTACTCGGTATCTGCGTGAGCCCATTCTCGATAACATAAAGCGCCAAGCGATGAGCGTGCCTTTTTTGCGAGATTTATTATTATCAGATTCTATTTATATCTCTAATAAAATCACTATCGATAATCTTGCCCCCATTTCCACTTTTTTGGCTAAAGTTGGCGACCCCATCAAAAATGGTTTGTCTTTGCAAGAATTTAAGCGTCGGCAACAATTACATCATCAGGCTGAGTGTGCAGCGATGAATGATGTGCCTGAGTTTATACATAAAGCACAGGATATCTATGGTTACCCGCATTTTATCAATGATGCCGGTGGTAGTGTTTGTGAATTAGATTGTCCAGAGGTAATAGAGCAATTAGCCCAAAATACCTTAATCATTTACATAAAAATACCTGCAGACTTAGAAAAAACGATTATTGAACGCGCCAAAACAGATCCTAAGCCGTTATATTATAGAGAAGCATTTTTGGATGAAAAGCTCACGGAGTTCATGCGCTTAAATAACTATGCCTCTCCTGATGATATGCCGCCTGACGAATTTGTTTCTTGGGTTTTTCCAGAACTATTTAAATCTCGTTTGCCTCGTTATCAAGCTATTGCAGATCAACACGGTTATACCGTTAATGCCAATGAGGTTGCAGGCGTTAAAACTGAAGCCGATTTCATTAAGATGATTAGCGATGCCTTGGCTAAGCAATCATGATAACTAATCAGCAGCGCTTATGCCTTTAGTCGCTCATATTGATTTACCCACTTTTCAACGTTTGCGTGAAGAGGGTGAAGAAATACTGTCGCCAGATCGCGCCAGTCAGCAAGATATTCGAGAAATGCATATAGGGTTGCTGAATCTTATGCCAGATGCAGCATTAGAGGCGACCGAGCGCCAGTTCTTTCGGTTAGTGGGGGCCTGTAATCAAATTGTTCAATTTCATGTTCATCCTTTTACCGTGCCAGGGCTCATTAGAGGTCCTGATGCACAGGCTCATATCGACAAATATTACGAATCTTTTGATAAGATCAAGCAAGATGGCTTAGATGCGCTGATTATCAGTGGGGCTAATGTCACTCAATCTAGCTTGCCCGAAGAAGACTTTTGGTTGCCTTTGATGGAGGTTTTTACTTGGGCGTATGCGAATGTCACCTCGGTGCTTTGCTCATGTCTTGCGACTCATGCGGTCATTCAATACTGTTATGGTATTAAGCGTACACGCTTGCCAGAAAAACGATGGGGCGTATTTTCTCATAAACTCGTTAATCGTACTCATCCACTAATAGCAGAAATCAATACCCGCTTTGACGTGCCACACTCTCGATTTAATGAAGTATTTCAAAGTGATATGGAACGCTGCGGTCTGCAAGTCTTGGTTGCCAGTAAAGAAGCCGGCGTGCATCTTGCGGTAAGTCCAGACGGTTTTCGTATTGTGTTCTTTCAAGGGCATCCAGAATACGATGACATTAGTTTGTTAAAAGAATACAAGCGTGAAGTATTACGCTTTTATCATGGCGAAATAATCAGCTATCCACCATTTCCAGAGCATTATTTTGATGAAGCCGTGCAGCAAATTTTTAACAATTATGAAGAGCACGTCAAAATAAGCAAAGCCAGTAGAACAGTTCTGGAAGATTTTCCAGAGGCGCTAGTGCTAGACTATATCGATAATACTTGGAATGATACTGCAAAAGCCGTTTTTAATAACTGGTTAGGCAAAATCTATCAGCTCACTCATCAAGATCGACGCTTACCATTTATGGCGGGTATTGATCCAAATAATCCGCTTTTGGATGTAATCATTGGTAATCATTCAGTCCCCCCTCTTTGAAAACGAGGCTTTCAACTTAAGGCGGGACAGAGGATTGGCCGTTCGCCCAGAATCTGTCGAAGGATGAACGGTTAAGCCGCTCATGGTTCGAAAAGCTCACCACGAACGACTTAACCTCAAACGATCCTGTCTTAAGTTGGTAGTTTGAAATCCACTTTAGTTACTTGATGATATTATTTCAGGCATATTCCTAAGTTATGCGGTAACAAAATAGTTGTGTTTTGGCGAGATCATTAACTTGTTTAATGGTCTCGGGTTTCCAATGGGGTATAGCAAAAGATGAGGATACCAATAAACTTCCAGGACGCATGGCTAATCCTAGTTTGGTACCCAGTTCAGGCAAGACGGCTGGAGATAGAAAAGCAAAGATCACATCATATTGATTAAAGTCACAGCTCCAGAGATTACAGCGATAGCAGGTGCTATTGGCATAATGACGACTACGCCAGACGTTAATAGCCCAAGGCAGAGGCGCTCGTTCCCAAGCGTTGATATTTAGGTGAGGATGATCTTTTGCAAGTGGTACAGTGATGGTACCTATGCCGGCGCCAAGTTCTGCAAAATGCAAGGCTGATTCTTGGGTAATGAGTTGGCTGACGCTATCTACGACAGCGGTTGATGACAAAAATAAAGGTGGGTCACCTTTAACAGTCCCCCCAAAGACTAGAAGTAATACCAAGGTTATTAACAGATACCAGAATACCGATAGCTCTTGGCTGTGCAAAGCTAGCGCAGAGGGTAAAAATAATAAATGAATAACTAGCCACCAGTGGGGTTGGCGTAATAATACGGAGCTCAGCATTGAGCAGCTACTTTGTAATGCCAATAGTGCTACCAGTCCTGAAAGTTGCAAAGGTAACAAAGGATTTAAGCCGATAGCTATTATTAAGCCCAATAGTTGAGCCAGTAACGCTTTACATAAGGTCATTAATAGTACAATTTAGTACATAGTACATAGTAGGTGCCTGCGTTAGGAAGGACCTTATTGATAAATGATGCGCTTCACTTTGCTACGCACGTCCTATAGCTCAACCTAAAACCCTATTAATTAAGCAATATCTGCTAAATTGCCTTTGGTTTCTAACCAATGTTTACGGTCTTGTGAGCGTTTTTTAGCTAATAATAAATCTAGCTGTGCGCTAGTGTCGTCATTTTCTGTGATAGTTAATTGCACTAATCTACGGGTGTCGGGGTTCATGGTGGTTTCGCGTAATTGACTGGGATTCATTTCACCTAAACCTTTAAAGCGTTGTACATTGATTTGGCCTTTTAACTTTTCGGCTTTAATTCTATCTAAAACACCTTGGCGTTCCGATTCATCCAGCGCATAGAATACCCGTTTGCCGACATCAATACGATACAAGGGAGGCATGGCCACAAAAACATGACCTTGTCTGACTAATTCATTAAAGTGTTGAAAAAATAGGGCGCAAATTAAGGTAGCAATGTGGTTACCGTCAGAGTCGGCATCTGCCAAAATACAAACTTTACCATAACGCAGATGCTGTAAATCGGTAGAGCCAGGTTCTATGCCTAAGGCCACCGCAATATCATGTACTTCTTGTGACGCCATCACTTGGCTGGATTCTACTTCCCACGTATTTAGAATCTTGCCGCGCAACGGCATAATGGCTTGAAAGTCGCGTTCACGCGCTTGTTTAGCTGAGCCGCCTGCTGAATCGCCTTCTACTAAGAATAGTTCGGTGCGGGCGATATCTTGTGCTGAACAATCGGCTAATTTTCCGGGTAAAGCCGGTCCTGAGGTCAGGCGTTTACGGATGATTTTCTTATTAGATCGTAGTCTTTTCTGGGCGCTGGAAATAATGATGTCGGCAATCTTTTCGCCTTCTGCGGGATTTTGATTAAGCCACAGGCTAAAGGTGTCTTTAGCTACGCCTGACACAAAAGCAACACATTCCCTAGAGCTAAGTCGTTCTTTGGTTTGGCCAGAAAACTGAGGGTCTTCCAGTTTAACGGATAACACAAAATGGCAGTTTTCCCAGACATCTTCAGGCGCTACTTTAACGCCGCGCGGTAGAATATTTCTGATGTCACAAAATTCGCGCATGGCTTCGGTGAGTCCTGCGCGCATGCCATTAACATGGGTTCCACCTTGAGCGGTAGGCACTAGGTTAACGTAACTTTCGTTAAGAATTTCAGGTGGATTTTCAAAGGCCCACACGATGCCCCATTCTACGGCTTCATGATTGGCGGCCATATTGCCCATAAATGGCTGTTCTGGAAAGAATTCAATGTCGCCTATGCGATCGAGTAAATATTCTTTAAGGCCATCTTGGTAACACCAAACATAGCTTTCCTCC
>CAIVYW010000094.1 GCA_903910205.1 uncultured Methylococcaceae bacterium
GATTAATCCAGTTGGGATGTTCATAATTAGACGATTACATGCATGGGATTTAAGAGGGCAAGCGACAAATTATTTATTATATTTTTGGCGTTATATTTTAGTCGCTAATATATTTGCAGCCTTGGTATTGATAACATTAGTCGGGTTTAATATATGGAATCCGAGTATAAATATTTATTGGTTATTGCTACTAGTTTGCGGTAACTTGATTTTTGGTACGCTTAATCAAACAGTCATTCCTGGACTCAATTTGTTTGGCCATAGAGACTGGTTTCTTGTTTTGACCGTTGCTACTACAGCAACAAGTTTGATTTTTGCAGTTGCTTTAGTCCTAAAGGTTGCCCCGAATGCCGAAAAT
Organism: uncultured Methylococcaceae bacterium; assembly: GCA_903910205.1. GTDB lineage: Bacteria > Pseudomonadota > Gammaproteobacteria > Methylococcales > Methylomonadaceae > Methylobacter_C. The sequence goes on from CAIVYW010000094.1 coordinate 359, forward strand.
TGGTTAAGTGGTTTGCTGATAGGTCAATTGATTGTCGGACTCATTGGAAAAAAAATATTTTATAGCAAATTAAAAAAGAAGAGTTCTAAAAACAAAACATTGCCAACGCTCTCGCAAACACAGATTCGTAATTTCCTTAACTTTTCTTGGCCGATTGCCATTGCGGTTGGGCTGGGATGGATTCAAAGTCAAAGTTATCGTTATTTAATGGAAGAGCGTTTAGGATTAATGGAACTCGGCTTATTTGTTGCTGGTTATGGCATAAGTGCAGGTTTAATTGCCGGTTTTGAATCTGTTTTTACAACTTATTTTCAGCCAAAATTTTATAAGCAGATTAGTAATGATAATGTTAGCGAGCAGACTAAAGCTTGGCAAGACTATGCCCAAGCTATTCTTCCTTCATTGTTAATAACAAGCTTCTTTATTATGGCAACAGCGCCTGATTTAACACAATTATTGTTAGGATCAAGTTTTAGTCAATCATCGAAATTTATTATTTGGGGTTCATTGGCTGAATCCGCTAGGATTTCAATTTCTGTGTTTGGAATGGCCGCTCACGCCCGAATGAATACAAAACTATTACTGTTTCCAAATCTAGTTGGAGCGTTATTCTCAGTAACGTTGGTTTGGTACTTAATACCTATTTATGGTTCAGAAGGAGTTGGCCTGGGTTTAGTAATATCATTTTTGATAGCGTTATTGTTGACTATTCGTATCACTAGCAAATATTTACAAGCCTCTTTACCTTTTAAGCTGTTTTTAAAAAGTGTGGTCATGGGCGGGGCTCTTTTAATGATTGCAAAAGTTTTATGGCACTTGTTAGATTATGAGCATAGCTATATATTCTCAATTATAAGACTTGGTGTTATTGCTTTGTTTTTCCTGTCATTTCAATATGTAATGCTACTTCCCGTGTTGAGACGAGATGCCGCATTTACGCACCATTAATTTAGAAAGTAGCTTATGTATTTAGCTTATTGTAGTGATAATGACGTCTTTAAAAAAGATCAGTTGCGTAACCAGCAATGGAGTTATCGTTTTCCTGGTTCAGGTTGGATAACCTGCTTATATCGTATAGCTGGTGAGTCAGGCATCACCGTAGTATCGGGTGATATTGCTATTGAAAATATCGCTACTAAACAATGGCTAGCAAAAGATGTGTATGTTATTCAAGAAATGGAATCGCATATGGGTTCAGAATTATTGGCCCTAGGAGCTGTTGCATTTTTAATAAGCTGTGGTGAAGCCCCTCTTTATGCGCCATCTTTTTATGACAATATTAATCATATAGCTAAAAAATTTAAATTTAGTCTAGGTTTTGGATTTGCAGAAACGCTATCACACGCTCCAGAATCAAGAAGAAATCTTCAGTTTAGATTTCCGTCATTTTATTTGGAGGATCTCCGAGAAATATCTGCATGGGAAAATAGAAAAAAACTAGTGCTAGTTGCAGCCAATAAATATAAAACTAAGCAATTATTTATGCCTAGTCATTTAAGCTTGATGAATGTTTTACGACAATTAAAATCAGTATTCTGGCAAGCTAGATCAGCACTATATAAAAAATCATTAACCTTGTCTTTACATGATCACCGACTTGAAGCTATTGAGTATTTTGTAAATAGAAATACCTTGGGATTATACGGTTCAGGATGGGATGCTTGGGATGAGCTCCCCATTGCTTGGAGTAAGCGCCTTAAAAATCGTATTAATCATTATTATCTGGGATTGTGTCAAAACAAATTAGAAACAATTAGTGCATATCAGTTTTCAATTTGTTTTGAAAACATGATATGGCCAGGTTACATGACTGAAAAAATAATCGATTGTTTTGTCGCAGGTACTATTCCTTTATATTGGGGGGCGCCAGATATCGAAACCTTAGTTCCAAAAGAAGCCTTTATTGATATGCGGAATTTTAGTTCTTTTGAACACGTCGACAATTTTATGAATTCAATGACTAAAGATGAGGCATTAGCAATGATTAATGCTGGGCGTGAATATTTACAAACAGCAACCGGAAGTTTACATAGCTATGAAGGTTTTGCTAAAAATATTATCGATTTAGCTACTGCATGTTAAATATTACCGTTTGTATATTATCCTATAATAGACCCGCTTATTTACGTGAAGCTCTATGTTCCGTACTATCACAGACTCAACACCCTAAAGAAATTATTATTTATGATAATGGTAGTGATGAGTCGGTATTTGAAGAGATAAAAGAATTTTTGGGTGATAAGGTTCAATGGCGGGGTACCGAGTATAATCATCCGGCTATTTGGAATTTTAATCGTGCTCTGCGTGAATGTGAAAGCCAATATATTATGTTGTTTCATGATGATGATAGATTGTGTCCAGATTTTATTGCAGAACAACTCAAGTTACTCGATGCAGATAAAAAGCTAGTGGCTGTATCTTGCAATGGATATTTAATAGATGAAGATGGAAATAGAAAAAAGACTACTCTTTCTCCTATTAGATTGTCAGAAATTGAGGTTTTTAGTTGTCCTGGCCAGGTAGCGCTGAAATATGCAGGTAATTCATGTCTTCCTATGTCACCTATGATTTATCGTACTCAGGCTATGCGTTTAGTTGAGTTTAGAGAGGAATTCGGTAAAGTTTGCGATGCGGTTTTATTTTGTGATTTAGCTGAAGTCGGCCGTATTGCCTATCAAACGACACCACTTTATGACTGTCGTGTACATTCAGGGCAAGATTCAAGTTATTTTGCATATAACTTAATGAACCAGCTTGAAGTATTTTTCTGGTCAAGACAGTGTGTGAATGACCTTGAGCAAGCAAGATTACATGCTTTATTAATAAGGCAGCATACGACAAGAAATCTTAAGCAGCTTTTTAAAGCAGTTAAAAGAGTGGATTTATCACAATCTATACTCTTACTAAATGATGATAAATTTAAACTTGTTATTGCCGTTAATGTAATAGGCTCATGGATATTTAGATGTTTTATTAAGAGTAGATGAGTATATTAGCTGCATTTAATAAACAAATATTACGTATGTCATCGGCTTATTTTTGGTCTTGACTGTTCATATATTTTTCTATGGGGTCATATTACCTAATAGAGAAAAAGATTCATATTTTAGCTGAAAAGCTAACTCGATAAATTTATTATATTTAAATGGATAGCAAAGTAGTGCGCTTAAAATTATTAGTACGGCATTGGCTGATGGCCTTCATTTATCCTCGGCCTTTATTGGGTCTTTGGTATTTACCTCGCTTTTTTAGTCATTGGCTAAAATATAGAAAAACAGTGGGGGCAGAAAAAATCGGTGCCCTTGATTTACAGCCCTGTTTAGGAGATTGGAGTACTCATACACCCTTTGATGCGCATTATTTTTATCAAGGCGCTTGGCTTGCCAGACGAGTTATTGCAACAAAAGTCGCTAAGCATGTGGATATTGGATCTAGTGTACTTACCATTAGTGTCTTGAGTGCTCAAGTCGAAACAGTTTTTGTTGATTATCGCCCGCTTAAAGTCGCTTTGTCTGGCTTGACCTCAATGGCTGGGAATATTTTGGCTTTGCCGTTTCCAGATGATTCGATAGCCTCGTTATCGTGTCTTCATGTTATTGAGCATATTGGTTTGGGGCGTTATGGTGATCCGATTGACCCTAGAGGCAGTATAAAAGCGGCGCTTGAATTGCGGCGAATAGTAAGCCGTGATGGTAATTTGTTTCTTTCTTTGCCAATTGGGCGAGAAAGAGTCTGTTTTAATGCTCACAGAGTACATGCGCCGACTTCAGTATTCGCGTTGTTCCCCGATATGAAATTAATTGAATTTTCATTCGTCGATGATGCCGGCTTATATCATGAACATCAATCTGTTGAGGCAGCTATTGGACTTGAGTATGGTTGTGGCCTGTTTCATTTTCAAAAATATTGATGGTTTTTGTCGATTATGAATAGTCTTCTTCCGGAAGTCCTGTGGTAGTTAGTTATATTATTGGAGGCATCGGTAATCAGATGTTTCAATATGCCGCTGGGCGGGCGCTTGCCCTTACTAATGATCAATCATTGTTGCTAGATTTGAGTGATTTTACTGGCTATCGATTGCATCATGGCTTTGAATTGAGTCGAGTTTTTAGTTTGGTAGCAACTAAGGCAGAGCCATCGACTACGCATGAATTATTAGGCTGGCGTGAAAACTATTTGGCTAGAAAAATATTACGACGACGTCAGTTTTCTTGGTTAAGAGGCGAGAAGTTTGTGGTTGAACCGCATTTTAACTATTGGCCTGATATCGTTAATGTAAATGGCGATTGTTATTTGTACGGCTACTGGCAATCAGAACGCTACTTTAAAGCCTTTGAAGCTATTATTCGTCAAGATTTTATTTTTCGTGAGCCATTGCAAGAACAGAATGCTGAGCTAGCATTGGACATGGCGACGAAGCAAGCGGTCAGCTTACATATTCGTCGTGGTGATTATGTGAGTGACTCAAAAAATCACAATATTATGAGTGTGTGTGACTTAGAATATTATCGTCTCGCCATTAATTATATTGCTACGCAAGTTGAGCAGCCTGTTTTTTACCTCTTTTCTGATGATATGGCTTGGGTAAAGCAGAGTTTGCCGATGGAATTTCCTTGTGTCTATGTTGAGCATAATAGCGGTGCAGAAAGTTATAAAGATATGCAATTAATGAGCTTATGTCGTCATCATATTATTGCAAATAGTTCGTTTAGTTGGTGGGGGGCTTGGCTAAACGCTAAGCCAGAAAAAATAGTCATCGCACCGAAGCATTGGTTTCGCAACGGCAATGATGATGCTGATTTGATACCTGATGAATGGATTCGGCTATGATGTGTAGTGATTTACAAAAAGCGCCTGTTAGTGTAATTATTCCCTGTTACCGTTGTGCAAATACTATCAAGCGAGCTCTTGATTCCATCATGGCGCAAACGTTGCTGCCGGAAGAAATTATATTAGTTGATGATTTTAGTAATGATCAAAATGAGACGGTTGCGTTACTGGAGAGTCTTAAAAATCTATATTACAAAACGAACATAAAAATCGTACAACTTGATAAGAATAGTGGCCCAGGTAGTGCTCGTAATGCAGGGTGGAAACAAGCATCACAACCTTATCTAGCTTTTTTGGATGCGGACGATAGCTGGCATCCAAAAAAGCTTAAAATTCAATATCAATGGATGGTAGAGCATCCAGATGCTGTATTGTCAGGACATCAGAGTCTTAAACTATCAGCACAACAAATCTTGCCGACATTGCCAGATAATTTCGCTGTTACTAGAATTAACAAATATAGCTTATTGTTTTCTAATCGCTTTCCTACCCGTTCAGTGATGTTAAAGCGAGACGTTTCTTTTCGCTTTGTGCCAGAAAAACGTTATGCAGAAGATTATTTGCTTTGGCTTACCATCGTATTCAATGGTCAATCAGCATGGTTCTTAAATGGTGCTATGACTTATTCATATAAAGACGATTTTGGTGAGAGTGGCTTAACGGGGGATTTATGGAAAACCCAATTAGGTGTATTGGATACTTATCAGCAAATTTATAATACAGGCTTTATTTCGATGGTGATGTTTATCTTGGTTTCTAGTTTGTCTCTTTGTAAATATTTAAGAAGGTTAATTATTACTCAATACCTTCGCCAAACGGAAAAGCTAATTCGATAAAATAAA
>CAIVYW010000095.1 GCA_903910205.1 uncultured Methylococcaceae bacterium
CGCAGCGCTTCATTTAACGCGGTATTATCTTGCAAGCGTAAATCACGCCGAAAAATAAACAGAGTTTTGTTGTAAATAGGCATTAACAGTCCATATCTAATGAGGGAACAGCGGATAGTAAATTTAGTTTAATGCTCATTTTAAGTTTTGAAATGTCGGACACCAAAAGCAGATACCCGACGCACGACTAAAACAATTTATTTAAAAAGCTCTTTTCTTCTTTAGGCTTAGGTGCATTAAAGATAGTAAAGCCTTTATTGGCTACTGGCGCTTGTGTGCAATGGTAAGCCGCTGCATCGAATTTGATTTGTAAAGACCTAGGGTTTTCATGTTCGGTCAGGTATTTTTCAACCTCTTCATCGGTTAAATCTTTGACCATATGATGAGCAATACAACTACAAGGCTTGGCGGCGCTTTCAGCGTCTATGTCTTTATTAACCGAGTTTTTAATTTCTCTGGCCACACATTGAGCGGCGAAAGCATCTTCAAACTTATGCTTTTCAACCGCCGTTACCGTGCCATCATGACTATGATCAAAGGGATTAAACACCGTTTTTACCGGAGCTGATTGAATGGGTTTTTCTTTATCGTCTGAACAAGCGACTAGCAATAACGCCATTAGAGTGACGGCCAACACAGCAAAACAAGATTTTTTTATAAATTCAGGTGCTTTCATAAAGTTACATCGTAAAGATTAAGAGTCTCAAGGATAAGCTAACACCTTGAACTGGTTATTCAAAAGAGGCAGAACTTTACCATTTTATTAAAAGGCATTCTAGTTCTGTTGCTGTTGTTATTAAATAACTGACATTACGTATCGTTCCCACGCTCTGCGCTCATCGTTATACACATCTCATAGTCGTGTAAGATGGGCCGTTATGTAGGGTGGATAAGCAGCGCGCATCCACCGTTTATATCGGCAAAGGATGGGCATTTTAAAACAGCTGAAGCTGTTTTACTCCAAGCACACAGAATACTTGTGTATAACGATGAGCGCTCTGCATGGGAACGATAAATTAAGCGCATCCTATAGCTCTAAATGCTGGGATTCGTACCTCATCCCAGCCTACATCTATGAGGCTAGAATCTAGCAATAGCAAAATCCCAGCAATCGGAGCGAGGGAAAGATATAAGAGCATCAAGCCAATTTACGTGATGTTATTAAATTAACAAACTATCCCACATCGCATCCACTTTGCTAATCACCTCAGGCGACATCACCATAGGCCGTCCCCACTCCCGGTTCGTTTCTCCTGGCCATTTATTAGTGGCATCAAAACCCACTTTAGAACCTAAGCCCGACACGGGAGAAGCAAAATCAAGATAATCAATGGGCGTATTTTCTAAGATGGTTAAATCTCTAGCGGGATCCATACGGGTGGTAATCGCCCAAATCACATCTTGCCAATTACGCACGTCGATATCTTCATCTACGACAATAACAAATTTAGTATACATAAACTGGCGCAAATAAGACCAAGTGCCCAGCATTACACGCTTAGCATGTCCAGCGTATTGCTTTTTCATACTGATGACGGCCATACGATAAGAACAACCTTCAGGCGGTAGATAAAAATCGACAATTTCGGGAAATTGTTTTTGTAAAATAGGCACGAACACCTCATTTAAGGCCACACCCAAAACAGCGGGTTCATCCGGTGGTCTGCCAGTAAAGGTACTGTGATAAATAGGTGCGACTCGCTGGGTGATTCTTTCTATGGTAAAGACCGGAAACTCGTCTACTTCATTGTAATAACCGGTATGGTCACCAAACGGGCCTTCTTTCGCGGTTTCACCCGGATAAATAAAGCCTTCAAAGACAATTTCAGCACTGGCAGGCACTTGTAAATCATTAATTAAACAATTGGCGACTTCGGTTTTACTGCCACGTAATAAACCAGCAAAGGCATATTCTGACAAGGTATCCGGCACAGGCGTTACGGCAGCTAATATAGTAGCCGGATCAGCACCTAAAGCCACGGAAACCGGAAACGGTTTACCCGGATAAGCCTTTTGCCATTCTCTAAAATCTAAAGCTCCGCCTCGATGCGCTAACCAACGCATAATGACTTTATTCTTAGCTATGACTTGTTGGCGATAAATACCCAAATTTTGCCGGTCTTTATTAGGCCCTTTAGTAATGACTAACGGCCACGTAATCAACGGTGCTGCATCATCTGGCCAACAAGTTTGAATCGGATAATCGCTTAAATCAATTTCATCGCCTTCCCTAACCAACTCTTGGCAAGGGGGCGACGTCACTAATTTAGGTGCCATATTCAACACTTGCTTGAATATAGGAAACTTTTCCCACGCATCTTTCATGCCCTTGGGAGGTTCGGGCTCTTTTAACATGGCCAAAAGCTCACCTATGCCACGCAACTCCGTAACCGATTCAGCCCCCATACCCATAGCCACGCGCTTAGGCGTGCCAAACAAGTTAGCTAACACGGGGATGTTATAACCAATAGGGTTTTCAAACAATAAGGCAGGGCCACCTTGTTTTAAGGTACGATCACAAATCTCAGTCATTTCCAGATAAGGATCGACAGGAACGGTAATGCGCTTTAATTCACCTTGTTTTTCTAGTTGCTTGATGAAATCACGTAAATCATGGTATTTCATGCCGCAATTCCGCTATGTCTTAGCAAAGCATCAATGTTAGGTTGACGGCCACGGAAATTGATAAACAACTCCATCGCATCTTGACTGCCGCCTTGTTCCAGTATCTGTGTCAAAAAAGCTTGCCCAGTTTCTCTGTCAAATATGCCTTTTTCTTCAAACAAAGAAAAGGCATCGCTAGATAATACTTCGGCCCATTTATAGCTGTAATAACCTGCCGCATAGCCGCCTGCAAAAATATGTGAAAAGCTATGGGCAAAACGATTGAATTCGGGCGGCAACATCACGGCCACTTGCGCTCTTATTTGTGCTAGGGTTTCATAAATACGCCCGCCCAGTTCAGGGTTATAGTCTTTGTGTATTCTAAAATCGAACAGACTAAACTCCAACTGTCTGACCATAATCATACCGGCTTGAAAGTTTTTCGCAGCCAGCATTTTCTTAAACAAGCTATCCGGCAAGGCTACGCCCGTTTGATAGTGGCCTGAAATCAAGGCCAATGCCTCTTGCTCCCAACACCAATTTTCCATGAATTGACTGGGCAGTTCAACGGCGTCCCATTCCACGCCATTAATACCAGAAACCCCTAAATGATCAACCTGTGTCAGCATGTGCTGTAAACCATGACCAAACTCATGAAACAAAGTAATGACATCATCATGCGTGAGTAACGCCGGTATATCGCCAGCAGGTGCTGCAAAGTTACAGGTTAAATAAGCGACTGGGATTTGAATATCACTACCTGTTTTTTTGCGACCTACGCAATCATCCATCCAAGCGCCGCCACGTTTTTTAGCACGGGCATACAGATCAATATAAAACTGTCCGCGTAGCAAGCCGTTTTCGTCATGGATTTGAAAGAAGCGCACATCGGCATGCCAAGTGTCAAAATCGTTAATCTCAGTAATGTGTAAGCCATAGAGTTTTTCTACTACCGCAAACAAGCCGGGTAAAACTCGGCTAATGGGAAAGTAGGACTTCACCTCTTCTTGGGATAGCTGATAATAATGCTGACGCATTTTTTCTGAGACATACCCTACGTCCCAAGACTGTAGGTCATCAATGCCGCAATATTGGCCGGCAAAATCACGTAACTCTGCCAGATCTTTGTGTGCCTGTGGCCGTGACTTTAGCGCCAAATCTTCCAAAAAATGTATCACATCATCGGGCTTATTGGCCATTTTGGTGGCCAACGATAACTCAGCATAATTATTAAAGCCCAACAACTGCGCTTTTTCATGACGCAACGCCAAAATTTGCTCCATGAGCTCGGTGTTATCCCACTGCCCTGCTTGTGGGCCACGATCTGAAGCGCGAGTAGCATAAGCCTCATAATGCTCACTACGCAAAACTCGATCATCCGCATAAGTCATCACAGCTTGATAAGAAGGACTATGTAAGGTGATCAGCCAGCCAGATTGATCTTGATCCTCAGCGGCCTGTTTAGCACTGGCTTTGGCCGACTCAGGCAAGCCCGCTAAATCGTGTTCATCGGTGATAAGCTTAGACCACGCATTGGTCGCATCCAGAAGATTTTCTTCATAGTGACTGGCAAGCCTAGATAATTCCTGACTAATGTCTTTATAGCGCAGTTTTTTATCAGCGGCCAGATCAACGCCCGACAATTTAAAGTCTCTTAAGGCATTGTTAAGCACTTTTTGTTGAGCCGGCTCTAGCGTCTTAAACTCATCACTATCTGCCAACAATTGATAAGCATTACACAAGGATACGTTTTGACCTATTTCTGTAGAGTAAGCGCTGAGCTTAGGCAAACAAGCATTATAGGCTTCACGTAGCTCATCACTATTGACCACAGAATTTAAGTGGCTCACTGGAGACCAGGCTTTATTGAGCCTGTCTTCAGCCTCTTCCAAAGGCTCAACCAAGTTCTGCCACGTATAGTGGCTGGTGGCTTGTAGTTGCTGATCAACAACGGCGCGCGCCTCATCCAACAACTGGCTAATAGCGGGTTCAATGTGTTCAGGCTTAATCTGAGAAAATAAGGGCAAAACAGTAGTCGTTAATAAAGGATTCATAAGTAGGCGAGTAATAGTTGACTGCGTTGATGCGTTTTATAACACAAAGAGAGATTTATTGACTAGCTAGACCGACTATTTGGTCTTTACTTTTTTTGGGATGTCTCAAAAAACACGGCTGTTTTTGATAAATGGTCATGCCAGCCACGACGATCCTTATCTATCAGTATCCATAAATAACCTAAACCGAAAAAACCCAAAGCAACGCTAGCGGTTGCAAAACGAACTAAGGCTTGACTCCAGTTAAGTGTTTTTTTATCTTGCGTGAGTACCGTTAGTTTCCATGCGCGTAAACCCAAGGTTTGTCCGCCATGTGTCCAAAACCAACCATAAAAAAAGAAACTCACGACGACTAAATAGACACGATAAATCAATGCGTGTTGATCAGTGACCGCGAGACCTGCAGTAAAAGGAAGTAAAAGTGCTGTTGCGAGGAATAAAAGGGCAATCAGCAGCAGCAGATCATAGGTTTGAGCCGCTAAACGACGCCAAAAGCCAGGTGCAGATAAGCTATCGCGCCCTGGCTTTTGCGGCTGATCTATTTTCGAGGACAATTAAGCTTTAAATAAAGCTAGTTTTTGACCGAAATACATACACATCGCCATTAAAGCCCCTAGCATCACTAAAGAAAATAAGAATGGCGGCCTATGAAACAGAAGAATAAAAAAATCTGTTACAAAAATACTAGTTAATACTGGCTGGTCAATTAAGGCATTAAGAATCTTTTTGAACATAACTACACCGTCCGGTATGCAAATGATAACTGTGAAAATTTAAAAAATGGTTGCCTGATCTTTCAACTGTTTATTGTACAATCGGTACTTGTAAAAATCAGTGGACTGATTTTACTATATTCAAAAGGGTAATGTAAAAGAAAAGAAAAGAAGATTGATGATAGGATACTCTGTTTCTAATGATATGATTGCCCGTATAACAGAAAACGAACAGGAATAACAATATTTTAAACTTTTTCAAAAAACTAATGACCTCAACCAAAGATAGCGTTGAACCCGTCACTACAAAAGTCAAAATCTATACGCGATCTGAGCACAATATTTCACGCAAACAAATCAGTGATAACGCACTAAAGGTTTTGTATAAACTACAAAAGGAAGGTTTCGATGCCTACCTAGTGGGCGGCTGTGTCCGCGACTTATTATTAGGTCGAGAACCTAAAGACTTTGATGTAGTCACTAATGCCGAGCCTGAAGAAATTAAACAAGTCTTTCGTAACTGTAGGCTTATAGGACGACGTTTTCGCCTAGCCCATGTACATTTTGGTAGAGAAGTTATCGAAGTGGCTACCTTTAGAGGCGCAGGCGAAGATAAAAATGACGAACAAGTGCTTAATAAAGAAGGTCGCTTATTAAGAGACAATGTCTATGGCACTATTGAAGAAGATGTTTGGCGCAGAGATTTTACCGTTAATGCACTGTATTACAACATCAAAGACTTTTCGGTAGTTGATTATGTTGGCGGCATGACCGACCATAAAGCCGCGACACTTCGCTTAATCGGTGATCCAGAAACGCGTTTTCGTGAAGACCCTGTTCGTATGCTACGAGCGGTACGCTTTGCCGTTAAACTGGGCTTTAACCTGCATCCTGATTGTGCAGCCGCGATGCCTGAAGTCGCTGAGCTCTTATCGCGCATCCCTTCTGCCCGACTCTATGATGAAACCTTGAAACTATTCATGTTTGGTTATGCCCTACAAACATTCGAAATGCTCAGACATTATGGCCTTTTTCAAGTGTTGTTCCCTTCTACAGAAAACTGTTTATCACTAGAAGACAATGGCTTTCCACGTTTACTTCTGGCTAAAGCTTTAGCAAACTCTGATAACAGAATTGCTGACGGAAAAACGGTGACAGCTTATTTTTTATTTTCTGCATTTTTGTGGGAGTCTGTACAGATGCTCGCAAAACAAAAAATACAAAAAGGCGCTATTGAGTTTATTGCCTATCAAGAAGCGGCCAATGAAATTATTAGCAAGCAAGTTAAAAGCACCGCACTACCTCGCCACATTACCTTAGCCATGCGAGAAGTATGGAGTCTACAACCTAAGTTTAATGCTCGCTATGGCTCTAAACCCAGTCGATTAATCACTCATCCTCGCTTTAGAGCAGCTTATGACTTCCTATTACTACGCGCAGAAACTGGCGGCGCAGATATTGAAGTCGCAGAATGGTGGGGGAAATATCAAAGCGCCAACGACAACGAACAGCGCAAAATGACTCAACCGCCTCCACGCAAAGGTACAAATAATGCGCCAGCTCGTAAAAGAAACTATCGGGGAAAAGCCAAGGTAAGTCCTGCAGGAACCGAATAACTAGAAATATCTCATAAACCTTATGGGCTACCCACTTAAAAGCGGGACAGTTTCAGCCAGACGAAAAGCGAAGGGTTAAGTCTAGTAGGCTAGTAACTTAAGGCGTGACAGATACTAGGCTTAACCCTCACTGTTATTAAGTTAAGGTTTTTTTGTAGAATTGTGAGAGTGGCTTTAGCCACGCAATCGTGGCTAAAGCCACTCCCACTGCATACTGAATTCCACTAACTTAATAGTAGTGAGGCTTAACCCTTCGCCCATCACCCTTTGTCTTCGCTTAGGGGAATCCTGTCTAAAAGTGAACGATTAGGCTAAACTGTCCCGTCTTAACTTGGTAGCCACCTTACGCTTGTCTCTGTCACTCTAGGAATAACAATGAATCGCCCTGAAACAGCTATTGCATATATCGGCTTAGGTAGCAACCTTGCTGATCCTGCCTTACAACTTAAAGCCGGACGCACGGCCATTCGCGCCCTAAAGGGCATACATGAATTAGCGTTCTCCAGCTTATACTATAGCTTACCTATGGGGCCTCAAGATCAGCCGGACTATTTCAATGCGGTTATTGCCGTAGAAACTACGTTGCTGCCTATGGTCTTATTACGCGCGTTACAAACCATAGAAAACGCTCAAGGTAGAATAAGAAAAACTGAACGTTGGGGGCCTAGAACACTAGACTTAGATATCTTATTGTATAGCGACCAAATTCTCGACCTACCTGACTTGACTGTTCCACACCAAGGCATAGCTGAACGCTCATTTGTGTTGTATCCCTTATTTGAAATTGCTCCGCACATACAGGTGCCTGGTCATGGCGCTCTTGCCGATTTACTTAGCCAGTGTCCTTTAGCTGGATTAAAACGACTCGACTAACATGAACTCAATGACCCAAGACACCACAAGCCCTTTAAGTATTAATGAGCTGCAAGCCATGAAGCACCGTGGCGAAAAAATAAGCTGCTTAACCGCTTATGATGCTAGCTTTAGTGCCTTAATTAACAAAGTCGGTATCGACGTTATATTAGTCGGTGACTCATTAGGCATGGTTATTCAAGGACACTCAACCACACTACCTGTTTCTATCAGTGACATGATTTATCATGCCCGTTGTGTTAGCCAGCCTAATCAACGCGCATTCGTCATTGCAGACTTACCATTTATGAGTTATTGCACGCCGATTATTGCGGCAGAAAACGCCGCAAAACTCATACAACAAGGCGGCGCACAAATGATCAAGCTAGAAGGCGCACGGGTTGAAACCGTACGCTTTTTAGTTGAGCAAGGCATTCCCGTTTGTGGTCACTTAGGACTATTGCCGCAACTCATTAACCAATTAGGCTGTTATCACGTTCAAGGCAAAACACCTGAGGATGCCGATAGAATCCTGAGCGAAGCCCAGCAACTACAAGACGCTGGCGCAACGCTACTGGTCTTAGAATGTGTACCGGCCCCACTGGCTAAAGCAATTAGCAGCCAACTCAACATACCAGTCATTGGCATAGGTGCCGGTGTACATTGCGACGGACAAGTGCTGGTGCTTTATGACATGCTTAATATAAGCATCACTAAACGCCCCCGTTTTTCCAAAAACTTTATGCAAGACGCAACCTCTATTGAAGCGGCGATAAGCGCCTATCATCAGGCCGTTAAGCAAGCACTATTCCCCAGCATCAAACATAGCTTTTAAATGCCATGATTATCGTTAACAGTGTCTTTGATCTACGTGCCACTATCCATACTTGGAAGCAAGACGGACTACGCGTGGCCTTGGTTGCTACTATGGGCAATTTACATGCAGGTCACTTAAAATTAGTCAACAGTGCAAAGCAAAAAGCCGATAAAGTCGTGGTGAGTATTTTTGTTAACCCCACTCAATTTGGTGTCAATGAAGACTTTGCAAGTTATCCTCGCACTGAACAAGAAGATCAGCTAAAACTAGCGACCGAAAACACGGACTTATTGTTTCTACCTGCCATTACTGATATTTACAGCGCGAACGCTAAAACCACAGTCAACGTATCGGGACTGTCAGATAGCTATTGCGGCGCGTCCAGACCCGGACACTTTAGCGGTGTTGCCACCATCGTTTGTAAATTATTTAATTTAGTACAACCTGATATTGCGGTCTTTGGTTTAAAAGATTTTCAACAATTCACTGTCATAAAAACCATGGTTAATGATCTCAATATTCCTATTGAGCTGATGGGCGTTGATACCCAAAGAGAGAGCAATGGCTTAGCCATGAGTTCAAGAAACAACTATTTAACAGACTCAGAAAGACAGCTTGCACCCCAACTTTATCAAACCTTATGTGTCGCCCAAACCGCTATTTTAGCAGGTCAGCAAAGTTACGCGGCTATTGAACAGCAAGCGATACAAACACTAAAAAAGGCAGGCTTCACACCCGATTACTTTACTGTCTGTAACAGCCATGATTTATCTTCAGCAACCCAGCAAGATAAAGAGTTGGTCATATTGGCCGCCGCCAAACTAGGGACAACACGCTTAATTGATAATGTTTATTTTTCTTTATAAGTTATGTTAGGCTGGATGTACTCAAGCGGGTCGGGGTTATAACTAGGCAGGACGGGGTTTGTAACCCCGTCCTTAACGTTTAAGGTTTCGAAAGTTATTGAAGC
>CAIVYW010000096.1 GCA_903910205.1 uncultured Methylococcaceae bacterium
GCCGCTCCTTCGTACTACCAAGGCGTATGGACAACTCCTTGGGCGGGACTTTAACCCGCTAGCTAAATTGTTGTTACTGCGAACGTCTGTCCCCTATTATTTTGCTATTATTTTCTTTGTTCAATTGATACAGTTCTATGTGCTAGAGTGATTTGATTTCTTCTGTAGATAATTTTGATATTTCAGCAATAGTATCAATATCGAAACCTTTTCCAAGCATGGTTCTTGCAACATCAAGTGCTTTAGCTTTTTCACCTTCAATCTTGCCTTCAATTTTCCCTTCACTCTTACCATCAGCAAACGCCGTATCCGTCACCGCTTTTGCCTCATTGTAGGACAACACACTCTTTAAGTAGTCATCATATTGCTCAGTACTTAAATGCGACACCTCAGCGATATCAAAACCTTTCTGAAAGACGGGTTCGTTTAGAATAGCAGGGATATGATCCATATCTTCTAAGTGCTTTAAAAAGTACACCCATTTGTCAAAATGGCTTTCTAGCTCATGCTCTGTCTTATTGAACAACGGCATTTGCAAAAATTTAAAATGTAATTTATCGTAGAAAACATCCCCGTCTTGATCTTTTAAACAGACATCACGTCTAAATTTACGCTCGTCTTCTTGTTCATCGTAAATAAAATCCAAAATGGCAATGAAATACACGGGCAGTAAACGAAAGTCCCATACACCTTTTTGGCCTTGCTCACGAATCGGAAATGTCGAATAAAACAAAGACCGATCTTTGAAAAAATGCATTTTGGCCTTTTGCATTTCGACGATAAAACGCTCACCGCTAGCACTTTCACAGTAAATATCAAAAATAGCTTTACGCTCTTCGACCGTATTTGAGAAGTTTTCGGGATTTTTAAAACTCAGCTTGGCAATTTGGTGATGAGTAGGCAAGAGTTGATTGAGGAAATCAACCAATAAGTCCTTGCTACCTTCTTCACCAAAAAGCTTTTTAAAGCCAAAATCAGTATAGGGATTGAAATATTTACTAATCATGATGGCTATAACAGGAATGGATATTATTGTGATTTACATCATAGCACAACACGTAAACAAGCTTCAAAATGAGATTTTTTCATTCACTAAAGATGACACCATTCCGACTAAATCAAAAAATAAATCAATTGCTAACATAGAAAATTATCATGCGTAGACAAGAAAAACTCTTTAACATAATAGCCATCATGGGAAATTGATCTTTAATAAATAGTGGTCTGTCCTCTATTGTCGTGGTCTGTCCTCTATTGTCATAAAGGCAAGGTAAGGCTTAAGATTCAAAGAATTTAATGTCCAAGGATAATAGCAACTGAATTTCTTGTTTAATTCCATCCAAAGAAGTCAGATTGGGTTGATAACCAAAATCCGCCGCTTTTGTATTTAATGAATAATAGTGGGGCTTGTTACCTGTGGCGTTAACACTGGCATTGGTTGTTATGACTTCATAACACAAATCAAAATGGTCTTGCATGGCAGCTAATAAAGCAGGTTTATCAATCGGCGCTTTGCTGTAACAATCTACTGCTGCATTGCTGGCAGGTGAGGCTAATAGCGCTACAACCAACTTATAAAAATCCGAAGGATGTATAAAATCTCGGACGATATAATCCGATGAGGTTTTTAATAGTGTTTTATCACGAATGGCACGGACAATATCCGTGATTAAAAATCGTGCCGACATATCTTGGCTATGGCTAAAATAATTAAATACCCTAATATCAATAATCGGTAAATGTGCTAAGGAGCGATGCCGACATTCCGCATATAACTTGGCGACGGCATACCAATCTTGTGGTTGCAGGTGATTAATGGCAACTATTGCCTTAGTGTTTTCATCAACCGGTGCGTCAAAACTGGAGCCATACGCAGCACCGCTACTTAGAAAAATATAGCGACAGCTTGGATGTTGCTCTAAATAACTCAAAGCCAGTTGATCGTATTTTAAGGTGATATCAAATATTGAGGCGCCCATTGCTGCTGTCTGTACTGGATTTCCTACGCCAACGAAATTAAGGATGGCATCGAAGTGCTCGTCCGTACTGAAAGCTACGAAATCACAGATCCTGTATTTATTTGATAAGCCATTGCTTGCTAGCCATTGCAACATAGCCTCAGGACGACGGGCAAAAAGGATTAACTCATGACTGTCTTGTTTGGAAAAGGCTACTATCAAATCTTTTGCGATTTGGCTAGTGGCACCTAAGATAGCTATTTGCATTATTTTGATAACTCTACTTTTGTCGTTAAAAAATAGCCGCCGGTTTTTGACGCGCCACGAAATTCAATGCGCTTAGTTTCTTTAAGTTGCTTGAGCCAGCGCTCAATATTTTTGCTTGAGGTCGGCACTTTCTCAGCAAGCGATGGTAC
>CAIVYW010000097.1 GCA_903910205.1 uncultured Methylococcaceae bacterium
AGTAACTGGTAAAAAACCCGTTACAGGTAATAACGTATCACACGCAAACAACAGAACTAAAAGACGTTTCCTTCCTAATCTGCAACATCACAGATTTTGGGTAGAAAGCGAAAATCGTTGGGTGCGTCTTAGAATTTCTACAAAAGCAATGCGTATCATTGATAAAAATGGCATAGACGCTGTTTTAGCAGATTTACGCAAAAACGGCACCAAGGTTTAAGGAGATAAACAATGCGCGATAAAATTAAATTAATTTCTACCGAAGGCACTGGTCATTTCTACACTACGACCAAAAATAAGCGCACCATGCCAGAAAAAATGGAGATCAAAAAGTTTGATCCTGTTGTTCGTAAGCATGTTATCTACAAAGAAGCTAAAATCAAATAAGCTCTGATCAAAGCAGCATCTTTTACGATACTAAAGTCAACTACGGCTAAAGAACACTGTAGTTGACAGCTGGCCCTTAATCCTCACCTTTGTTAATAGTGAATACGTAGCAACAAACAGCGAGCGTTTACACTAACACTTCTTTCTTTTTAGCACCGACATTTTTGGACTTTACATCAGGCGCAGTAGCACTGCAACAGGCTTTTCTTTGCTTATACGTTTCATGACAATCGACACTAAAGTGTTGCATCGCCTCATCCAATCTTAACGCGGTTAACTGCCCGCCCCACAAACAACCCGTATCAATTCCATAACAATTTTGACCCTCATAGTAACCCAAGCTTGACCAATGCCCAAAGATGATACGCATATCTGTATTTTTACGCTTAGGCGCATCAAACCAGGGAAATAGGTTATTAGGCTGAGAGCCTAAAGGCCCACTATTTACAAAATCCAGACGCCCCTCTGCATCACAATAACGCATACGAGTAAAACAATTAATAATAAACCGTAATCTAGCAACTCCTTGTAAATTAGCTGACCACATATTCGGTTTATTACCATACATTTCCTTTAAAAAAACCTCGTAATCTTGGTCCCTCAGAGTTTGCTCAGCTAGCATAGCCATCTTTTTAGCTTTTTTGACATTCCATTGCGGAGGTAATCCTGCATGTAATAAATAGAAGTTCTCGTTATAATGCAATAAAGGCCGATGTCTTAACCAATAGATGAGCTCATCTCTATCAGGTGCATCAAGCACTTGAGTAAGACAATCTTTTTTATTCGCGACTTTTGGCAAACAGGAGGCTGCAAGTAAATGCATATCATGATTACCCAGCACTGTAATAGCAGAGTCTCCTAAGGACTTAACAAAGCGCAGCGTTTCTAACGATTTTGGCCCACGATTAACTAAGTCACCGGCAAACCAAAGCTGATCAGAATTTTCATTAAAAGAGATTACTTCAAGCAACCTTAATAAATCATCAAAGCAACCTTGTATATCTCCTATAGCATAAATAGACATCCTGCTAATGTAAGATTCTTGGAATAGATAAGGTAAATTTAGGAATGATGGCATTAAAATTCTCACCCTCATCTGAACACATAGCATATTGACCCTGCATAGTTCCAACCGAGGTTTCAAGTATCGCACCACTGGTATACCGATACCTTTCACCTGGCTTAAGATAAGGTTGCTCGCCAATAACACCATCCCCCCTAACTTCCTGAATCTTGCCATTTGAATCAGTAATTAACCAGTGTCGATTTAATAGCTTAGCAGGAACAGATCCTTGATTGGTGATAGTGATGGTATAAGCGAATACATACTGCCCCTTTTCAGGAGCCGATTGCTCAGCAATAAAATAAGGCGTAGATTCAACTATTATTTTGTTTTTTTCAGTCATTGATAGATCATATAATTATTATTTGTTGTTGAAATCATTGTAACTTATCATTAATCGCAAGTAACTATTTCATATTAATAAACAGTAGATGAAAAAAACATTCTTCTGTTCACCCAATTAGGACAGCACATTGTATATTCACATTATAGGTATTTGCGGTACATTTATGGGCGGATTAGCCGTCATTGCAAGACAAATGGGCCATCAAGTGAGTGGCTCCGATCAAAACGTTTATCCTCCTATGAGTACGCAATTACAGGAACAAGGCATAGAGCTCATGAATGGCTTTCAGCCTGAAAACCTAGACGGCGACCCCGAATTAGTCATCATAGGCAACGCAGTATCGCGTGGCAATCCTGAAATTGAAGCAGTGCTCAATAAAGGACTCAATTATATATCAGGCCCTCAGTGGCTAGCTGAACATGTACTGCATGATAAATGGGTACTCGCCGTTGCAGGAACTCACGGAAAAACCACAACAACCAGCATGTTAAGTTGGATACTCGAGCATCAAGGTTATAATCCTGGCTTTTTAATCGGCGGTATTCCTCTAAACTTTGGGATCTCTGCACGACTAGACGGCGGACCTGAAAACAAATCCGGCTTCTTTGTTCTTGAGGCAGATGAATATGATTCTGCCTTTTTTGATAAACGCTCAAAGTTTGTTCACTATAGACCTCGTACAGCGATCCTCAATAATCTAGAATTTGATCATGCCGATATATTTCCCGATCTGGATGCCATTAAGCGACAATTCCACCATCTAGTTAGAACCATACCCAGCGAAGGTCTTATTATCTGCCCAGAGCATGATAACAACCTAAAAGATACGCTTAGCATGGGGTGCTGGACGCCTGTTGCCAATACCTCTATTAATGGTGATGCACTCTGGAATGCCGATCTAATAAAAGTCGATGGCAGTCGTTTCTCCGTGCTCTTTGAAAACCTTGAACAAGGCATTATTGATTGGTCCTTAACCGGCGAGCACAATGTTTATAACGCCTTATCGGCTATCGTTGCAGCAAGCCATATAGGCATACTACCTAAAGATGCCATCACCGCATTAAGTCAATTCAAAAATGTTAAAAGGCGCATGGAAGTCATCGCCACCCTTAATGGCGTAACACTCTATGATGATTTCGCACATCATCCAACCGCTATTGCCACAACCTTAGATGGCTTACGTAAACAAGTGGGCCAAGAACGTATTATCGCCATTGTAGAACCTCGCTCTAATACCATGCGCCTTGGTATCCATACTCAAACACTCGCTGAATCACTAAAGTTAGCGGATATAGCCATTATTTATCAACCACAAAACTTAGGCTGGGATTTAAGTGCCGTGCAAAAATATGCCGACAACATCAGCATCTACTCATCGCTAGATAAGATCATTGCTAAGCTTAAAGAGGAAGCTGATCTAGGTGGACATTTTGTATTAATGAGCAATGGTAGTTTCGGCGGGATTTATGAACGCCTACAAACTGAATTGAATCTTGCCAATGACCTCGCTAAAGAAACCTGAGGGTTTAGCACGCTGTTTACTAGCAAAGGCTAGATATAATGTACAATTCATAACACTTAACGCGACTATTTAGAGCACCCATGACTAAAGAAATTATTTTAACCGGCATTACGACCACTGGCACGCCTCATTTAGGTAATTATGTAGGCGCAATTAAGCCTGCCATTGCCGCCAGCAAAAACCCCAATGTCATGCCCTTTTATTTTCTCGCTGACTACCATGCCTTAATTAAATGCCAAGAGCCAGAAAGAGTCAGGCGTTCTAGCTTAGAAATCGCGGCAACTTGGTTGGCTTTAGGTTTAGATACCTCAAATGCCGTTTTCTATCGTCAGTCTGATGTTCCAGAAATTATGGAGCTTATGTGGATGCTGACTTGTGTAGCTTCTAAAGGCTTAATGAACAGAGCACATGCTTATAAAGCCGCAACCGCTGAAAATGATCAAAGTGGCGAAAATGATTTCGACAAAGGCATCAATATGGGCTTATTTGCTTATCCTATACTGATGGCCGCCGACATCCTTATGTTTAATGCCCACAAAGTCCCTGTAGGCAAAGATCAGATACAACACATTGAAATGGCCAGAGACATTGCCGGACGCTTTAATCATATTTATGGTGAACATTTTGTCTTACCCGAAGCGGTTATCGATGAACATGGCGCCACGTTATCGGGCATGGATGGTCGAAAAATGAGCAAAAGCTACAACAACACTATTCCATTGTTCGAACCTGAAAAGAAATTAAAGAAACTCATCAACAAAATTCAAACAAATTCTTTAGAGCCCGGCCAAGCTAAAGATCCAGATACCTGCACCTTATTTAGTATTTATAGAGCATTTGCCAGTAGCGATGAAGTGTTGGATATTCGTCAACGTTATGCTGAGGGTATCGCTTGGGGTGAAATGAAAAGTGTGTTATTCGAACACATTAACGAGCACATTACACCCGCCAGAGAACGTTATGAAGCATTACTTCAAGCGCCTGAGCATATTGAAGAACAACTGCAAGAAGGCGCACTAAAAGCAAGAGCTGTTAGCGTACCATTTATGAAAGAATTACGAAAAGCTGTCGGTATTTCTAGAATTTCATTATAAGCAAAGAACAAACACAGCAGCTTCGTACTCATTCCAAAGGCGGCGAAACTAGAGGCAGCAGGATGGGCAAAGCCGTGCCCATCGAGCGCTTGTTGTGTTGATGGGCACAATGCCGGTCGGGGCTTGCAACCCCGACCGAAACGTTTAAATGCACCAAAACGGCGTTATATAACCCAAAGTAGGTCTATTTCTTCGGTGATCTTTCAAAGATAATAGCAATATCAAACGTTTGAGGCGGGGTTATAAACCCCGTCTCGCGTTGTGAATAGTTACAGGTAATTTATTCATCAGATAAAATTCAAAGAAACGGCTGGATCTTGAAATACTTGGCTACCGATATGTTCGCCTAATTTTCTATAGCTTTCCCATTGAGCCTCATCGAAAAATTGGTCAGCGGTCGTTTGTTGAGGAAAACTGGGGTTAGTCTCACGATAATTTAAGATATCCCTAGGTTCGTCACCGCTCACAGCCGCTTTGATATAAAGTAGCGTTGAGGGTGGCTCAAAGGGATAATTGACATGTGCCAGCGTTGCATAGGCATGTCCTTGCTTAATATCTTCTAACGTACCTAACCAGTTAGTTTGAGCATTATTTGCAAAGCTGTTTAATTCAGACGCTGAGTAAAACTCAATTTCGGCATCGAAATCGATTCTGACTTTTCGTACTAAATTTCCTAAGCCATGAAATTGATAGTCAGGGTCAGCTTCGGCATCAATGATCACAATCTTGTCGACTTTTCGGCGTATTAATTCATAAGCCCCCATGTTTTCGAAATGACCGCCATCTGATAAATTCCACAGCTCTTTGGTGGGGCCATGAAAGCGAGCTAGATATTCATCAAGAATATAACTTTGTACGGGAAACAACCAAGCGAAGCATTCAGACGCAAAGGTTAAGGTATCATTTCTTTTGCCGTCTTTTTTCCAGCCGTGGGCATCCCACCAATAGCCCAAACGCAAATTAAAAAAGCCAGTCAGCAAACTCAGGCCGATACCGGTTTGTTCACCCATGCCGGTAGAAAAAGCAGCCCCCGAGATGGCCACTGTTTGGCCTAAGGATAAATCTTCGCAGGGCGATAATTTAAAACTGGCATGATGATCCTGAGGAGGCTGACCAGGTAGCGGAACAGGGCTGGGTGCTTCAGCGCTGTTGGCAATTGCACCGCCTAAACAAAAGCCAGCAGGCCCTATGGATAAATAATAACCTTTGCGGTCTTGCTGTTGAATTTGTGAGGCGCTGTCTACGGTTTGATTAACGGTCACATTAATAAGGTGCAAGGGTGCGCTGTTGTGCAAGCTTTGGGCGTAGTAATCGTCCAAAGTGATGTCGTCATCAGCTAATACGTCTACGACGGCGGTATTGATATCATTGTTTTGCTGATGTCGCTCGGGATTGCAAGCGCCCAAATAAGCTCTGGCTAAACGAGAACTGTACAGCGCATGTAATGAAGACCGATTTAGGAAACTCCAATTTCTGCCGAATATCCAAGAAAAAATAAATAAAAACAATAAACTCATCGCGCTCTGTAGCACAGGGATTTTTAAATCAATTAGGCCTGTTATTGGATCAAGGACTGGAAAGTTCCATAACAGTGCATAACTAAAGGTGTCGAGGCTGATTAAAATCACTGCAATCACCACAATACCCGCTAACTGTCCAAGCCATGCCAAAGGAATATCAAATGATTTGCCCTTTTGCATTGAACTTAGCTTAGCGACTATGCGATCAACAAAGGGCACAATAACACCGCTTGCCGCGAACACGCTAGCCCAAATAAGGGCAATAGAATGAGAAAAGTCATAATGATTGCGAACCAAGACTAAAAAAATACTTTTTGCAAGCGTGTCAATCAGCGCAAGTACTAATAAAACCAGTGTTAAGTTCAAGCCAAACTTCATAGAACTGGTTAACCAATGCCGTGCGTGATCGTCAAAGTAAATACTGTTACCCGAAGCTGGCTCATGGTCTTTTTGTGTCGCCGTTAAATGGGCGCTTAAAAACTTAGATTCCGCAATCAGCCAATAACTAACCGTTAATAGAGATAAGCCAAACACCGCCTTCCATAGATAATCCTGAGTTATCACGCTTAAGGTCCCGGTTAAAGCAACTGCTAGGACTAAGCCTACTAAAGGCGAGATCCACAAGGTTTTGCTTGAATCTTTGATATTGTTTTTCAATTCCTGCAAGGAATGATTATTGTGATTGACCAGCCAATAAGCCCAGCCCGGTGGAATCGTAAACAAAATAACCGTGGCCATCGGCAACATCCGCCAATTGCTCCACCATAGCGTTATAGAATTGTCAGGTAAAAGGAAATCTAAAGTAGCAATACCCGTGATATTAAAATAGGTGGCTAACAGCTCTTGTAAACCATTAAACTCAAGCCAATGCAGCAAAAAGAATACCGACAAAGCCAAACTTGCCATCACTACTTGGGTAGATATCCAGTTGCGTAGTGTCAAGGCAATCGCTCTCAGTAAATCACCACCGCCATTGGGCGATAAATAACGACCGTTCTCACGCAGCCATTTAATTTCATCTGATTGATTATTTTCAAGCACGGTTTCTACATCAGCC
The DNA here is from genome assembly GCA_903910205.1 of uncultured Methylococcaceae bacterium. Classification (GTDB taxonomy): domain Bacteria; phylum Pseudomonadota; class Gammaproteobacteria; order Methylococcales; family Methylomonadaceae; genus Methylobacter_C. Next base: position 6,990 of record CAIVYW010000097.1, read on the forward strand.
CTACGGGTAAACAATCGCCCCAAAAAAGCCCCAAAATAGCCGCCACCCGATACCGTAGATAAGTAATCAATCTTGTGGATTTTAGTCATGTCGGTGTTTAGATCGGTCAGTTTAGCAAGAGCTTGAAAAATGCCCAGACAAAAGGTAGCGCTACGAATGCCTCCTCCTGAAAGTGCAAAGCCGACCGTCGGAGTTTTTGGGTCTAATCTAGGGAATTTTACTCTACGTTGTAAAATGAGCTCTTTTTCATGCTCTTGAATAGTCTTGTCATCATAAAAAATAGTCATGGTTTACCTCTTTAAAAGTGTGTGCAGATTAACAATACCTTCGCCAAACGGAAAAGCTAATTCGATAAAATAAAATTCCAGATCGGCTAGAATATATGGATTTCAAGCTGAACTCTACAGGCTGTGACCATGAACACTATCATTACAAAAACGTTGGACTCAC
>CAIVYW010000098.1 GCA_903910205.1 uncultured Methylococcaceae bacterium
CGAGGGATTTACCCTCTTCTTACGACTTTTAGGTGAACAACGTGAAAAAGAATAATTTGTCCAAAGGTGCATTTGTTGTGTTGCTGTTAGCAAATGCTGTAGTAAGTGCAGATCAAAAATATCCAGCCGCAGACTTCCAGCCAGAAGTTCTTTATCAAGATAACGCCTATATTGCTAAGAGCGGTTCATCTAGTTCAGTTGCAGCAAAACCTGCTGAAGCTAAAAAAGTTGATTCTGGTTCTGTTAAAAACAAAGAGGTTGATTCAAAATATCCAGCAGCAGATTTCCAACCTGAAGTTTTATACCAAGATACAAACTATAAACAAGCGCCAGTTACAAAATCTAAAGTAATAGCTTCAGAAGCTACGTCCAATAATAAAGATAATACAGTGGCGTCTACTGAAAGCAAGGATGATTCATCGCAGTTAATTTATCTGTTGGGATTAGCGGTGCTGGTTGCTGCAGGTATGTTCTTGAAAAAACGTAGTGTAGTCACCGTACAAAAAAGCTCAACTGTCGCTGATTTGTCTGTTAAAAAATCTTATGCACTTAACACGGGTGTAGCAAAATATTTGAATAAAGTAACTGGTACCGGTGTATCAAGATATTTAGAGACTCATGTCAGAGCAGTATCAGTATCCACTGGTGTAGCTAAATACATGGCAAAACAATCAAGCGCAGCTAAATCTACGGCTAATAATGCTGCGACTGGCGTTGAAAAGTACATGCGTGACCGAGGATAAACAATGAACCAAAATAACTTGAGTGGGTTTTTTTTCCCTGCTGTTGCAGGTTTGTTCTTTTTCATGAAGCGGCCAAGCATTAATGAGGTAGATGTAGTTCATACCAATTATCCCGTCTATTCTAAAGATACTAGTGGTTTATCAGGTGTTGCTAAGTATTTAGATTTTCAAGATAAAGCTTTGCAGGCTAAATTACATGCAGATGAACTAGCTCAGCACCCCGATGTATTAATGAGTAGCGTTTCTCGATATTTACAAGATCAAAACAAACATATAGTCACTGGCGTAGCTAAATATATGCTCAGGCAATCTATAGTTGAAAAACAACAAAAACAAACACTCAAGGCTAATGAAGGTTCTAGTGTTGAAAGATATCTAAAAAATAGAAAAAATGCACCCGAGTTGAGTGGTGTTGCTAAATATTTAAAACATCAAGCCAGTTTGCCACAGCCCAGTAACGTGGCTAAATATATGGCAAAAAAAGCTGCTGTTGATGCTTTAAAAGCCAAAATCTCTCATGTTGAAGTGACGGGTGTTGCAAAATATTTAAATCATCAAGCCAGTTTGCCACAACCAAGCAAGGTCGCTAGATATTTGGCCATGCAAACGGCCTTAGCTGCAAAACAAGTGCAGCCGATTGTCGCTAAAAATGAGTTAACAGGCGTTTCAAAATATTTGCAGCATCAAGATAGTTTGCCACAGCCAAGCAGAGTTGCTAAATATATGACAAGACAAATATTATTAGAGCAGCAAAAGCCAACTATTTTAGAGACGGGTGTTGATAAATACATGCGTCATCAAGAAGGTTAATCTAGCTTTTATTTAAATACACCGCTATTTTAATTGATAGCGGTGTATTTTTTTGTTTTGAATCTAACTATAGTCACTATTAGACTTAAGTTTATAAAGCATTAACAATAGATAGCATCATTATTTGTAATTATTCACCTCTCCTCCTTTAAAAAACGGGGCTGAATGATTACCCTTATTTAGCTTATGTACAGACCACATGGCTCTTATAGTTATAGTCTACAGTTCCAATTTAACGGGGGCATAGTTTAATTTGATATTTTATGTATTAAATTTTTACATGTGTTGATTTTTCTATCACCCTAATAATTTCAAATAGTTGCAATTAATTCAAGGATGAATGACATGCAAATACCACATTTAACTTAAATAATATAGAGGCGCTTGTCATGGGAATAAATTTATTAGAACAACTTAAAGCAGTAACCGTAGTCGTAGCCGATACTGGCGACATTCAAGCCATTGAAACATTTAAACCACGCGATGCAACGACTAACCCTTCTTTAATTACAGCTGCAGCACAAATGCCACAATACCAAGGTATTGTTGATGATACCTTAAAAGCGGCACGCATAAGCTTAGGTCAAGCCGCTACTGCTGCAGAAGTTGTGTCTTTGGCATTTGATCGCCTTGCGGTATCTTTTGGGCTTAAAATTCTCGAAATCATACCCGGTCGTGTATCAACTGAAGTAGATGCTCGTCTTTCTTTTGATACTGAAGCGACAGTAGCAAAGGGACGTGAATTGATTGCACAATACGAAGCTCATAATGTAGGTCGTGATCGTGTCTTAATCAAAATTGCTGCAACTTGGGAAGGTATCCAAGCCGCTGCTGTTCTTGAAAAAGAAGGTATTCATTGCAACCTGACATTATTGTTTGGTCTTCACCAAGCCATTGCTTGTGCTGAAAATGGCATCACTTTGATTTCTCCATTTGTTGGACGTATTCTTGATTGGTACAAAAAAGATAGTGGTCGTGATTCTTACGAGCCTGCTGAAGATCCAGGTGTAGTTTCTGTTACTGAAATTTATAACTACTACAAAAAATTTGGTTACAAAACTGAAGTTATGGGCGCAAGTTTCCGTAATGTTGGTGAAATTACTGAATTAGCCGGTAGTGATTTATTAACTATAGCGCCTTCTTTACTAGCTGAATTGCAAGCAACGGAAGGTGAATTGCCACGTAAACTTGATCCAATTAATGCTGCTAACCTGTCAATTGAAAAAATTTCAATAGACAAAGCTACTTTTGAAGCGATGCATGCTGAAAATCGTATGGCTACAGATAAGCTTGCAGAAGGTATTAGTGGTTTTGCAGCCGCACTAGAATCACTAGAACAATTACTTGCAGATCGCTTGGCTAGCCTTGAAGGTTAAGTAAGTCATCAATAATCGCGGGTAGTTGTTTTTACAACTACCCGTCGAATAAATATGAGCTTAACTTTCAATCAACTAACTGATACAGGACTCCTTAAATGTCACAAAAAATTTTAGATGTAGTTAAACCCGGTGTTGTAACTGGTGAAGATGTACAAAAAATATTTGCAATTTGCAAAGAAAATAAATTTGCAATGCCTGCTGTTAATGTAATCAATACTGATTCAATTAACGCGGTATTAGAAGCTGCGGCTAAAGTTAAATCCCCCGTTGTTATTCAATTCTCTAACGGTGGCGCTCAATTCGTAGCGGGTAAAGGTCTAAAATTAGAAGGACAAGAAACGGCTGTTTTAGGTGCAATTTCAGGCGCACAACATGTACACCTAATGGCAGAAGCTTATGGCGTACCGGTTATTTTGCATACTGACCACGCAGCAAAAAAATTATTGCCTTGGATTGATGGCTTGTTAGATGCAGGCGAAAAACATTTCGCAGCCACCGGCAAACCTTTGTTCAGCTCACACATGTTGGACTTATCTGAAGAAAGTCTGGTAGAAAACATTGAAATTTGCGGTCAATATTTAGCACGTATGTCTAAAATGGACATGACGCTTGAAATTGAATTAGGTGTGACTGGTGGTGAAGAAGATGGCGTTGATAATAGTAACTTAGATCATTCATTGCTGTATACGCAACCTGAAGATGTTGCTTATGCTTATGAAGAATTAAGCAAAATCAGTCATCGTTTCACTATTGCGGCTTCATTTGGTAATGTACATGGTGTTTATAAGCCAGGTAACGTTAAATTAACACCGACCATTTTAGACAATTCACAAAAATATGTGTCTGAAAAATATGGTATACCCGCTAATACCTTGAACTTTGTTTTCCATGGTGGTTCAGGTTCTTCTGCTGAAGAAATTAAAGAATCAATTGGCTATGGCGTTGTTAAAATGAACATTGATACCGATACCCAATGGGCAACGTGGGAAGGTATTATGAATTTTTACAAGAAAAATGAAGGCTATTTACAAGGTCAAATCGGTAATCCTGATGGTGACGACAAACCTAACAAAAAATTCTATGATCCACGCGTTTGGCAACGTGCGGGAGAAGAAGGCATGGTTACTCGTTTAGAACAAGCCTTTCAAGAATTGAACGCTGTAAATACTTTATAAGTAAAGCGCACTATTCAACAAAAAAGCCGATGTTTCACATCGGCTTTTTTTATTGCTTTTTTTTCATAAGCCAGCGTGCCGTAAATAATATCGAGTAGTCAAAGTACACGTCGATCTACAGGCTCTAAATTATGGCTAGTTGAAAAAAGCTTATCCCTCTGGTTGCTGGTTTTTAATCTTAGAAATTTAAACTTGTTCACCCGTATTTTATTAAAACCTATATCATGAATATTGTCGCAATTTATCCAGGTACCTTTGATCCCATTACCAATGGACATTTAGATATTATTTCTAGAGCCTCTAAGCTATATCATGAAGTCATTGTTGCTGTGGCTGTTAATAGAGGTAAAACGCCTTTATTTACACTAGATGAACGAGTTGAATTAGCTCGATTAGTCATACCAGATTTTACTAATGTACGTGTCATTGGCTTTGATAATTTATTGGTCGATTGTGCCGAGCAGCAGGGCGCTAATGTCATTGTCAGAGGTTTACGTGCGGTTTCTGATTTCGAGTATGAATTTCAATTAGCAGGAATGAATAGAAGACTTGCGCCACAATTAGAAACCATGTTTTTAACGCCGGCGGAACAATATGAATTTATTTCCTCAACAATGATACGAGAAATTGCCATGTTAAAAGGTGATGTGTCTTGTTTTGTTCCTACAATAGTACACCAGCGTTTAATTGAAAAATTTAAATAGGATTTAAAATGGCACTAATTATTAATGACGAATGTATCAATTGTGATGTGTGTGAGCCAGAGTGCCCCAATGCAGCTATTTCACAAGGCGAGGATATTTATATTATCAACCCTGATTTGTGTACCGAGTGTGTAGGGCATCATGGTTTACCGCAATGTGTTGAAGTTTGCCCAGTCGATTGTATTGATAAAGATCCTAAACATGTAGAAGATCATGAATCCTTGTATCAAAAATATTTGAAATTGACTCAATAAGTGCTTTCCTCAAAATTATCGCCCCTAGCTGTTTGCAGCGCGAAATATTTCTACCATACTATCATTACCAAAGCCATAAAAGAGCAGATATTCAGTCCTTCTCATACTCAAGGATAGCCATTTTGTTTGAACAAACCGGCTAGCAACTTAAGGTGGGACAGTTTAGCGACAGCGTAACCCGACATTGTGTCGGGTTACGGCTAGCACCTAACCCGACCTACGCAAGTGCCTTGTCCCGTGTTAAGTTGGTAGCCTATTACAAAATAAAGGATTACCGCCCCACTTACGCACAAAAAGCCTCAATCTGCGCCAAGATACTCTGGGCATCTAAACCACAAATAGCCAATAACTCTTCGCGAGTGCCTTGCTCTATAAAGCTATCCGGTAGGCCAATATTTAAGACCGGCATCAGTATGCGTTGCGCTTGTAGGTAGTTATTAACGGCACTGCCGGCCCCACCTGCGATGACATTTTCTTCTATAGTCACCAAGACTTCATAGCTTTTGGCTAATTCTAACAATAAGGACTCATCTAGGGGTTTGATAAAACGCATGTTAACCACAGTGGCATTTAGTTGTTTACCGACCTTTAAGGCCGGTGTGACCATACTGCCCCACGCTAAGATGGCAATGCGACTGCCTTGGTGACGAATTTCAGCTTTACCAATGTCTAGCGCCTTTAAATCGGCTTGTACGGCAATACCGGGGCCTTTGCCGCGCGGATAACGCACCGCAGCAGGGCCTACATGCAAGAAACCGGTAGTCAGCATTTGTCGGCATTCATTTTCATCAGCAGGTGCCATGATCAGCATATTCGGAATACAGCTTAAATAGCTGTAATCAAAACTACCGGCATGGGTAGGGCCATCAGGACCGACTAAGCCGGCGCGATCTAAGGCAAATAACACATCCAGATTTTGCAGGGCGACATCATGAATGAGCTGATCATAACCGCGTTGTAAAAAAGTCGAGTAAATCGCGACCACAGGTTTTGCACCTTGACAGGCTTGACCAGCAGCCAGCGTTACCGCATGTTGTTCAGCAATAGCGACATCAAAATATCGTTTGGGGTACTGTTCTGAAAACTTAACTAAGCCCGAACCTTCTCGCATCGCCGGAGTAATGCCTAACAGACGTTCATCTTTGGCGGCCATGTCGCACAACCAACTACCAAATACTTCGGTATAAGTCGGATGGATAGAAGCGGCCGATTTAGGTAGGCTATCTTGGCTAGGATCAAAAGCCGGTACACCATGATAAGCCAAGGGATCTTTTTCGGCGGGCGCATAGCCTTTGCCTTTTTTAGTGACGATATGTAAAAACCGTGGCCCAGAAATGGCTTTGAGATTTTCTAAGGTCGGCACTAGCATATCTAAATCGTGACCATCAATTGGGCCGATATAATTAAAACCCAGTTCTTCAAACAAGGTGCCAGGCACGATCATGCCTTTCATGTGTTCTTCAGTCTTACGCGCTAATTCCCAGACGCTAGGCATTTTGCTTAAGGCTTTTTTGCTTTCTTCACGTATCGAGGAATAAAACTTACTCGA
>CAIVYW010000099.1 GCA_903910205.1 uncultured Methylococcaceae bacterium
CCAATTCATGCAGATGGCGCACATGATTCATCAGTTGATGACACTGAACACCCGCTTTCAAGAAGGCTTCATGAAGGGCAAAAACCATCCCACACTGAAAAATCTTTGGTTCGATCTTATCGCCGCCATGCAATGGGCTGAGGTAGATGAGCAGGAACTGGAGTGTATTAACCGCACACGTCGGCAGTTTCGATTTGCCATAAGGTGATGCTCGCCCAATAGTGAGCTAACCCCACAAGCCTTTAGGAGCGATTACACACAAAACCCCCGACTTGATAAACAATGCACGCTGACTCTAACGTACGGAGATGGGAGAGTGTGCCCGGAATAAAATGGCTGGGCTTCATGGAGCTGGATTTTCATGATGCTCTGAATTGCTGTGCTTTAGCCAACAAGTAGCGGTATTTTGATGCTAGCCGTATAATAGCCCTCTTTTTTGCTCCAGTTTTACGTTCTGGTTCGCAACGAGGTTGTTATGTCTACGATAGTTGTTTGTGCTTTATATAAATTCGTCACTTTGGACGATTTTCAGTCTTTACGCCAACCCTTACATGAGGCCTTGGAAGCCCATCAAGTACGCGGCACCTTATTATTGGCTAATGAAGGTATTAATGGCACGATTGCCGGCTCACGCCAAGGAATAGACAGCGTACTTAACTGGTTACGTCAAGATGTGCGTTTATCGGATATTGATCACAAAGAATCCTATACTGATACCCTGCCCTTTAATCGTGCCAAAGTTAAACTCAAAAAAGAAATCGTTACCTTAGGTATTGAGGGTATCGATCCTAAACGTGTAGTGGGCACCTATGTGGCAGCTGAAGATTGGAATCAACTGATATCTGATCCCGAGGTGATCTTAGTCGATACGCGCAACGATTATGAATATCAAGTCGGCACCTTTAAAAATGCTCTCAATCCTAATACCGAAAGTTTTAGAGACTTTCCTCGTTATGTTCAAGAAAACCTCGATCCTAAAAAACATAAAAAAATAGCTATGTTTTGTACCGGAGGTATACGCTGTGAGAAATCTACGGCTTACCTTAAAGAACAAGGTTTTGATGAGGTCTATCACTTAAAAGGGGGCATTTTAAAATACTTGGAAGTCGTGCCGCCCCAAGAAACCTTATGGCAAGGCGAATGTTTTGTTTTTGATGAACGCGTGACCGTCAATCTACAACTTGAAAAAGGCCAATATGATCAATGCAACGCTTGTCGATTACCAATTACTGATGCGGATAAAGCCGACGTTAAATATCAACAAGGTGTGAGCTGTCCGCATTGTTATGATAAGGCCACGGATTTACAAAAAACTCGTTTTATGGAACGCGAAAAACAAATGGCCTTAGCTAAACAACGAGGTGAAGCCCATATTGGCGCAGATGCCGCCAAAGCCTTGGTTGCCAAACGAGCCGCTAAGATAGAACGTCAACTAGCACAAAAAGCTAACATTAATGCCGAAAGGATGAGTCGCTCATGATAGAAAAATTTGATGTCGTTATTGTCGGTGGCGGCATGGTGGGCTCTGCGGTAGCTTGCAGCTTAGGAAATAGTTCATTGAAAGTCGCCGTGATCGAAAGTACACCACCGGCGGCTTTCAGTCCTGAACAAGCGCACGATTTACGCGTTTCAGCCTTAAGTATTGCCTCCAAAAACATATTAGAAACAGTCGGGGCTTGGGACGGTGTTGTCGCCCGACGCTTTTGTCCCTTTAAACGCATGCGTGTTTGGGAAACAGCTGGCGATACTGAGTTTTGTAGTGATGATATCAACTATCCTGAACTAGGCTACATTGTTGAAAATAGAATTACCCAGCTTGCACTCTTAGATCGTTTACAAACCTTTGACAATATTGAATTGATTTGCCCAAGCACCATTACTAAAATCAACTATGCCATAGGAGATGACAGCTTACTAGAATTAGACGATGGCCGACAATTGTCTACCCAAGTACTGGTAGCTGCTGATGGTGGTCAATCACGCGTTCGTCAAATTGTAGGTCTCGGTGTCACCAGTTGGGATTACAAACAACACGCGTTAGTTATCTATATAGAAACCGCCTACAAGCAGCAAGATATTACTTGGCAACGCTTTTTACCCAGTGGCCCTCAAGCCTTTTTACCCTTAACGGGACATTATGGCTCTATCGTCTGGTATAACTCACCTGACGAAGTTAGGCGCTTAAAAAGCCTAAGCTACGAGGCCCTCAAAGATGAACTACAAAGTGCCTTCCCTGACTGTTTGGGTCAAGTCAATCAGGTATTGGGGGTCGCCAGCTTTCCACTCAAGCGTCAACATGCTCAAAATTATGTTAAACCAGGCGTTGTGTTAGTAGGAGATGCCGCACATATGATTAACCCACTCGCCGGCCAAGGCGTTAATATTGGTTTACTCGATGCCGCAGCTTTAGGCGAAGTGCTGGTCGATGCGGCAAAAAAAGGCTTAGCGCTAGGTGATTTAAGTGTTTTAAAACGCTATGAACAATTACGTCGCAATGAAAATCTTAAAATGATGACCGTGATGGATGTTTTCTACCAAGTATTTAGTAATGAAATACTGCCCATAAAACTTATTAGAAACTTAGGCTTAGGCCTAGCTGAACGATTGTTACCTGCTAAAAACAAAGTCATGCGTAGCGCCATGGGTTTGGAGGGTAAATTACCCAAACTTGCTCGGGGTGAGCCGATCATTTAATCTAGCAACGCTTACCTGAGTGACTTTCACTCGCCGTTGTCCTCTTTACTAAAACTTAGGAATGATCATGAAAAAAACAAACACCGTTACTCTCGCTTTATTATTAGGTTTGTCGCTAGTTGCGAATGCTGTAAACGCTGATATTGAGCTTAAAGCTAAAGAAGAAATACAAGGTACTTGGAAACTTCAACACACCACTAACTCATTAACTGATAAACAAACTGTTACTCGTGAAGATACCTGGGTATTTAAAGACGGTAAAGTCACGATTTTGCATATTCCACGTGAAGGCAAATACTATGACCAGCCACCGGTTAATTACGAAATAGAAGAAGGAAAATTAAAAATTGCTTTGGTAGGTAACAGCCGATTCGATGTATTTTCATTAGTTGAAAAAAATGATCAAACGATGACGCTGAAAGGAAAGTTTGGCGGCTATTATTATTTTAATAAAAAATAACGCTCTCCTTTAAGCCATTATAAATAGCTTAAAACAACGTCGGGTTAGCACAGCATAACCCGACAACGTTATAACCCAAGCTTAATTCGTAGCTCTCTTAACACGCATACTATAAACAACAAAGCCCATCAATATCATGGCAAGTATCATAGACGAG
>CAIVYW010000100.1 GCA_903910205.1 uncultured Methylococcaceae bacterium
CTTGTATAGAACGTAGAGCTTCATCTAAATCAGGAGGCCCTTTTTGGTCACCTCGACCACTCCAGGGGTCTTTCTTATCGTTGCCAGGCTCATTCCAGGACATGCTTATGCTCCGTTTGGATTACTAAATTAATTATCACGCGAGATATTGGTGGGTATTCTATCGCAAATCTCTTAAAAGGCGAAAACCACAACAAACCGGTTTAAAGTTAGGACTGTTTGTTTCGTCGCTTATAGTCGGGTGCTATGCTTTTGCCTTCAGATATATTTTCAATTTTTACATCTTTTAACAGACCTAAATGCCTAGCATCAATTTCAATGACCAGTTCATTCGCCCCGAAGTCATCAATATGCTCGTTAATTATTTTTGCGCAAGTAAATAGTTTTGCTCTGATGTGACCTTGGTCGGGACGTAAATAACAGCGTATTTTTTCTTTAGTCGTTGAAAACAATTCCGCTAAAACTTGAAAAAGCAGTTCTATACCAAGGCCGGTTTCGGCAGATAACCAGACGCGAATGGGGTTGCCCAAGTCATCTCTTTCTATATGGGGTAGCACATCATCTAACAGATCAATTTTATTATAGATTTCAATTTGCCTGATGTTGTCCGCCTCGATATCTTCTAAGACCAGATTAACTTGCTTAATAATCTCATCTCGGTCTTCACTATGCGCGTCAATAACATGCAGTAGTAAGTCTGCTTCACTGGCTTCTTGTAGCGTTGATTTGAAGGCAGCGACTAACTCATGCGGTAAATGGCGAATAAAGCCTACCGTATCTGCCAAGACAATTTCACTGCTATTAGGTAACTGACAGCTACGTAATGTTGGATCGAGTGTGGCAAATAGTTGGTCTGCGGTGTAAATATCAGCGCCAGTCAGCGCATTAAACAGCGTTGATTTTCCCGCATTGGTATAACCCACCATTGAAATGGTGGGAATCTCCGCTTTTTTACGTTTGCTGCGTCCTTGATGTCGTTGTTTGTCTACTTTATCAAGGCGCTGCTGAATTTGCTTAATACGCAAACCCAATAAGCGTCTATCGGTTTCTAATTGAGTTTCACCAGGGCCACGTAGGCCGATACCGCCTTTTTGACGCTCTAAATGCGTCCAGCCTCTCACTAACCGAGTGGATAAATGTTTCAGTTGTGCAAGTTCAACCTGAAGCTTACCTTCAAAGGATTGCGCACGTTGAGCAAATATATCTAGGATCAGCCCGTTTCTGTCAACCACTCGAACACCCAGTGCTTCTTCGAGATTTCTTTCTTGACTAGGTGCTAGTGCATGATTAAATAAAACAACGTCGGCTTCATAGTTTTCAATGGCTGCTTTTAGCTCTTCTAGTTTACCTTTACCGACAAAATATCTGGAGTCGGGACGTTTGCGACTGCCAGTAATGACAAAAACGGGGTCAGTTCCGGCTGATTTAGCCAGCTCTTTTAATTCTAAAAGATCTTCCTGCCCAGAACGGAAAGTGAGATGAACAAGTATGGCGCGTTCACCTGAATCGGGACGATCAAACAATAAAATACTCCATGAAGGTGAGGGGGCTTAAGATAAGATGCTCAAGAAATCGGTAAGTTATTCGTCGACGCTGTCGTCGCGTGTCATTTTAACGGATTTACTCGGAACTATCGTTGATATGGCATGTTTATAAACCATTTGACTAATAGTGTTTTTCAGCATGATGACATACTGATCAAATGAGTCGACTTTTCCTTGTAACTTTATACCATTGACAAGAAAAATTGACACAGGCGTATGTTCTTTTCTGAGGGTATTTAGGAAATTATCCTGTAAATTTTGACCTTTTGACATCCGACTTCTCCTTGTTGTTCTATTTAAATACGTCTTAAGATAACTGTAATTACAGGTCAATACAAATTAAACTGAATTTGTCTGTTTCTATGGGCATTATTCTATCAATAGATAGGTAAAGTCGCTGCTATTTTATGTGGGTTATTTTTAATTTAACGATTAGGCGTCGGTAATCTTCATCAGCTAGTGCATCATTGAATAGTAAGCGAGTTTGTTTAGCTTGACTGCTTTGAGCGTGTGGCTGCGAACGCTCTTTGTAATGTAAAAAGAGGGCAAAGGCTGTGACTACTGTGGAGTTTAAAATCTCAATCGAAACTAAATCATGGTCTTTTGATAATTGCCAGCCTAAAGCTTCGGTGTGTTTAAGGCTGTAATGTTCATTTTTTAAACGTTTTAGCGTTAACCAACCTTGTAGACAAATGACAGTAAGCAGCTCTAATTTAAAGATTAAATCGAGGTCATTATCGAGACTAGCCGCTAGCGCTAAGCCATGAATTAAAATGACTAGCCACCTTAAGCGCTGAGACGGTTTAATGGCGAGTAATAAGGCAGGTTCAGATTGTTGGGGCATGGTTCATGTTTCTTTTGTTTAACGCGATGTCGGTGACGTGCTTTGCATCCTTTAAGAACCTCTAGGCTTGGAGTAAAACAGCTTCAGCTGTTTTAAAATGCAATAGCTGAAGCTATTACATTCCACGTACTGTTTTGTAACTATTTAGCCCCCTCCTATGAAAACATAGGTATCTACACCAAGAATCATCTAAGCACGTTCTTACTGTAGGGATAATTATGTAGTTCTAAATGCTGGGATGTAGCGATAGCAGAATCTCAGCAATCGGAGCATGTAGACGATAACTATGCTACATGCGGGACGGGGTTTGCAACCCCGTTCTTAACGTTTAAGGTTTCGAAAGTTATTGAAGC
>CAIVYW010000101.1 GCA_903910205.1 uncultured Methylococcaceae bacterium
CTCATTACACTGATATTGCTCAAAAGTATCGGGCACCATAAAGTGCCTAAAATCACCGTCGTTATAAAGATATTGCATAGCAACATCAACAACATCAGCCGCTTCAAGCGAGTCACCTGATTTAAAGGTGCGTTCAATAACGCGACCTGTTTTAAGGTTGCGAATTTTTACCCGATTAAAGGCTTGGCCTTTACCTGGCTTAACAAATTCATTTTCGATAATGGCACAGGGGTCAGCATCTAACATGACTTTTAACCCGGCTTTAAATTCATTGGTACTGTAACTAGCCATTTTTACCCTCAAGATTACAAACAATACAAAACTTGAGCATTATAATAGAGGCTACTATCGATAGACACTTTAAAATAAACAACTCATGTCAGACCTACCAAATGAAAACCTGTACATTGCTAAAAACTGGCAACAACAATTGGCCGGCGCTTTTAGTAATATTGAGGACTTATGTCGTTATCTGAGCCTATCCTATAAAGACTTACCGGTTTCTGTGGCAGCTACCAAAAATTTTCCGTTGCGGGTTCCTGTAGGCTTTGCTGACTGTATGGAAAAAGGTAATCCAAATGACCCCTTATTACGGCAAGTCTTGCCGATTAATGATGAGTTAATGACTTACCCAGGATTTAATGATGATCCTGTCGGCGATTTAGCGTCAGCTCCATTGACCGGCGTTTTACATAAATATCATGGCCGTGTTTTATTGATCAACACGGGTAGTTGTGCCATTAATTGCCGCTATTGTTTTCGCCGGAATTTCCCTTATGCCGATTTGCAACTCAGTAAGCAAGCCGAAAGTGAGGCTATCTTTTATATTCAAGAGCACACTGATATTACCGAAGTTATTTTAAGTGGCGGTGATCCTCTGTTACTTAGCGATGAGCGCTTAGGCAAATTATTACAGCAACTCAATGCCATCGAGCATATAAAGCGTATCCGAATTCATAGTCGCTTACCGATAGTCTTGCCCGCACGTATAAGCTTGGCATTTATTAATACCTTAAAACTAAGTAGCAAAACCATCGTCTTGGTTGTGCATTGTAATCACGCTAATGAAATCAGTGCCAGCGTCATAGCCGTCTTTTTGCGTCTTAGAGCGAGCGGCATCACTGTATTTAATCAATCAGTATTATTACAAGGCGTTAATGATAATGCTGTCGTGTTATGTGATTTGAGTGAAAAACTGTTTAAGTATGGCGTTATTCCTTATTACCTGCATCTGTTAGATAAAGCCACTGGCACAGGACATTTTGAGGTGTCAGAATCTACTGCCATCGCACTTATTGCACAGGTTCAAACCTTATTGCCAGGTTATTTAGTGCCTAAATTAGTAAAAGAACAGGCGGGTGGTTTGTCTAAGCAGGCGTTGTTTTAGTTAAGCTTAAGGGCTATCAACTTAAGGCAGGGATGCCTGTATTTAGAGCCATGAAGGGGCGCTTTCCGATAACGTTGCGAAATGTTTAGCTAAACCGTCCCGTCTTAATTGGGTCGCCCTTTGTAGAGAGGGCTTGGGAAATATTTCTATTCTTCGGCCAAGCTAGTTAATAGTTGTTCGCGGATTTTAGCTTGTTGCTCGGCATCTGTAATGGGTTGTAAGTGTTGATCGGTAATATAGAAGATATCTTCAGCGCGACTGCCTATGGTGGTAATTTTTGCATTAAGTAAATTAACCTGCTGCTTGATAAAAGCACTACCTATTTTGGCTAATAGTCCGGCATGGTCGGTGGTGATCAGTTCTATCAACGTATGTCGATTTAAAGGGTCGGCAATAAATTTAATGCTGGTAGCAATAGGAAAATGCTGGGCTTGTCGAGATTTGGACTGACGATGGATGTTGATGTGGCCTTTTACATCGCCTTCTAGCAGATTTTGCCGTAGTGCGGCACAAATATGAGTGACTCTACACGAGTCATTAATCGGTTCGCCAGATTGTTCCAAGACCTGAAAACTATTTAATGCATAGTTATTCTGTGTGGTCATGATTCGGGCGTCTAGTATGGTGAGACCTAGCTGATCTAGGGTTGCAGTACTGATGGAAAAAATAGGCCCCACATCTTTAGTGTAAATAAATACATCGGCACTGCCATGTTGAGTTTGTGGGCTGAGTAAGACTAGCGGTAAGTCGGCTTCATTAGCTGAGCTAATGGCCATCGTATGCCATGCTATTTCTTCTGCTGAATAACGTAAAAAATAATCATCGCTGGTATGTTGCCAAGCATTATCAATGAGATCAGTACTTAAACCTAAGTTGATGAGTTTGTCTTTGGCTTCTTGTTTATTTTCAAGTAAGCGATCTTCTAATGCGCTGGGATTTTGTAGGCCATGACGTAAGGCACTGTGAGTGGCTAAATACAGTTCTTTTAGTAAGGAGTCCTTCCAAGCATTCCATAGCTCAGGATTGGTGGCCCGGATATCCGCTACGGTGAGTAAATACAGGTGCTTTAGGTATTCAACGCTGCCGACTTTTTGAGCAAATTCATGTATGACGTCAGGGTCGCTAATGTCTTTACGTTGAGCAGTCACTGACATTAATAAATGGGAGCGAACTAGCCAAGCGATTAGATTAGTATCATGCGTTGAAAGGTCGTGTTGTAGGCAAAAATCGCGAGCTATATTTTCACCAAGTTTGGAATGGTCGCCATTTTGGCCTTTGGCGATATCATGAAATAGTCCAGCAATAAACAGTAATTCTGGCTTGGCTATGAGTTTAAACACACTGTTGCATAATGGAAATTCATTACTATGAGCTTCTAGTGAAAAGCGCCTTAAGTTACGAATAAGAAATAAGGTGTGTTCATCGACGGTATAAATATGAAATAAATCATATTGCATACGCGCAATAATATTGGCAAAGCAGGGTAGGTAGGCAGCTAATACGCCATAACGATTCATGCGTCTTAGTTCATGAGTCAGGCCATGAGCTCTACGAAATATTTCGATAAAGAGTTGATTGGCGGACTTGTTATGTCTAAAGCTGTCATCAATCAGGGGTAGGCTTTTTCGAATCAAACGTATGGTGGTGGCGCGAATACCTTGCAGTGTAGGGTTAAGTTGTAAAATTAAAAAAACTTCTAAAAGTGCTAGAGGGTGCTGCTCAAATAAGCGATCGTTAGTATTTTCAAGATAACCATTGATGGCGATAAAGTCATCGTTAATGGGGGTGATTCTGGCGAGTTCGTCGGTGATAAAGCGCTCATTAAAGAGTTGCAATAGCATTTCATTCAGCCGTTCTATGCTGATCAAGGTTTTAAAATAAAACTGCATAAACTCTTCAACGTCTTGATTAGGTTGTTTGGCAATGAAGCCAAATTGCCTAGCTAGGTCACGTTGGTAATCAAAAATAAGTCGGTCTTCAGCGCGGTTAGTGAGTAGATGCAGAGCGTAACGAATACGCCACAGGACATCACGCGCAGCGATGAGTTCGGTATATTCAGCTTCGGGTAAGAAGTCGTATTTAATTAATTCTTTGAGGGTTGATGAATTGTAATGGCGCTTAAAAACCCAAGCGATGATTTGCATGTCACGCAAGCCACCCGGACCTTCTTTAATATTAGGCTCAAGATTATAGGCGGTATCGTGAAATTTAGCATGGCGTAGGCGTTGCTCTTTCATTTTAGCGGCAAAAAACTCATCAGAGGGCCAAATTTTATCAGGTGTGATGCGTAATTTAAGCGCGTCATAAAGTGCAGACTGTCCAGCAATATGGCTGATTTCAGTCAAGCTAGTCATGATGGTTTGATCAGCCAAGGCAGCACTTACGCACTCATCGATAGTGCGTACACTATGGCCTGGTTTTAAGCCAATATCCCAAAGGAAAGTGAATAAGTTAGATAGCGCTTCTTGATAAGGTTCTGTATCGCTAGAGTCGAGCAGGATAATAATATCAATGTCAGAATGAGGGAACAGTTCTCTACGGCCATAACCACCGACTGCGCATAAGCTAAGTTGTGTGGCATAGTCACCTAGAAAATATTCCCAGCAACAGCTTAAGATTAAATCGATAAAGTCAGATTTTTCTTTCAGTAGATCCGAAACAGAGTGTTGAGGATCAAATTTGAGTTTTAATTCAAGATCTTTTTGTTTTAATAGATGCTTAAATTGCAGCAAATTATCTTTTTGTTCAAAAAGACTGACATTAATAAAATTATTCAAAATAGTTATCGCTCTTCTTGGCGTAGGGTAAGAATTTCATAACCGCTTTCTGTGACTAGCAAGGTGTGCTCAAATTGAGCTGATAAGCTGCGGTCTTTGGTGATGGCTGTCCAGCCATCAGCTAAGACTTTAACGTGATGCTTGCCTAAATTAATCATGGGTTCAATGGTAATGATCATGCCGGCTTCTAAGGTAAGACCTGTGCCGGCCTTGCCATAATGTAAAACTTGCGGCTCTTCATGAAATTTTTTGCCTATGCCATGTCCACAAAAATCTCTGACCACTGAATAGCGGTTGCTTTCAGCATGTTGTTGTATGGCGTGACCTATGTCACCTAAGGTGGCACCTGCTTTGACTTGCTTTATGCCTAGGAACATAGATTCTTGAGTCACTTTAATCAGGCGTTTTGCATGGGGACTTACCTCACCTACACAAAACATTTTACTGGTGTCGCCATGATAATCATCTTTAATGACAGTAATATCGATATTAACGATGTCGCCAGCTTTAAGTTTTTTGTCACAAGGTATGCCGTGACATACCGTGTGGTTAATTGAGGTGCAGATAGATTTTGGAAAGCCGTGATAATTCAAGGGCGCAGGAATGGCTTGTTGTACATCAACGATATAATCGTGACAAAGTTTATCGAGTTCATCAGTAGTAACGCCAGGAGCAACGTAGGGTTCTATCATTTCTAAAACGTCGGCAGCCAATTTTCCAGCGACACGCATTTTTTCAATTTCAACAGCGGTTTTAATAATGATGCTCATTAGTGATCAGGTTTTGGGTTAGAGGATGATGAAGCTTAAGGTTTCAAGGCTAACAGTGGCAGGGGTTTAATCCATTAAAAGAGTGTCTTAAATCTTGAGCGGGTAAGTGATTTTAACAGAGGTTTGCTTGTTGTAAAAAGTTAATTATGGTATAAAGGCGTGTTAAATTTTTTAACAAATACTCACGCTTATCGTCACGTTTGCTAGGGTGCTGACTACATGATGCAGTTAGTTAGCCAACGGGGTAAGTGGAGGCGTAACCCAACTCGGAATGATTATTCCGACTTTAAAAACTTAGGAGATATAAATGGCAGCAGTATCCATGCGTCAAATGTTAGAAGCGGGTGTTCACTTTGGACATCA
>CAIVYW010000102.1 GCA_903910205.1 uncultured Methylococcaceae bacterium
TAACGTCGTTTTAATCTCGTTTGCCGCGACTAGCACCGCAGGTTTTGTTGGGATTAGCACGAAGGGGCGCGGCATGGATGCCTCGCGTCGGAAGAAGGGCAAGAAGCAGCGGCAATAGAACCGCATTTTCTTTGGATACTTTCTTTTGGCGGAGCAATAGAAAGTATCTCGCCTTAGGGTGCGAATACCCGATTAACGCAACTTCCAAGACAGTGTTTCACCCGCTTTAAGTGGCGTAATAGTAGAATCCCCTGCCCCATAGGCCGATGGCACAATCCAAGACTGCTTTTCTAAGGTGACTGTTGTGATATTTCTAGGTAAGCGATAAAAGTCAGCGCCATAAAAACTGGCAAAGCCCTCTAGCTGATCTAAAGCATCAGCACGCTCAAAAGCTTCAGCATAAAGCTCTATGGCGGCATGAGCACTATAACAACCGGCACAACCACAAGCGGTTTCTTTGAGTGTACTCAAATGAGGCGCACTGTCGGTACCTAAAAAGAATTTAGGATTGCCACTGGTCGCTGCCGCCACTAATGCCAAACGATGTTGTTCGCGCTTGAGTATCGGCAAGCAATAATAATGCGGGCGTATACCACCAGCCAGTAAGGCATTGCGATTAAATAATAGATGTTGCGGTGTAATGGTGGCGGCAATGGTATTAGCGGAAGCGCTCACAAATTGCACGGCTTCGTTAGTGGTGACATGCTCCAGCACAATCCGTAAAGCAGGGAAGTTTTTAACGATATCGTTTAGATGCGTTTCTATAAAAAGTCGCTCACGATCAAATATGTCACAGTGTTCATCAGTGACTTCGCCATGTATCAATAAAGGCAGATCATATTTTTCCAGCGCAGACAGTGCCGGATAAATAGCCTTAATATTGGCAACACCCGCATCCGAATTAGTGGTCGCACCGGCTGGATACAGTTTAAAGGCAACCACCGCGTCAGACTCTGCGGCTAGTTTAATATCAGCCTCGCTAGTAGTGCCGGTTAAATACAAGGTCATCAGCGGTGTAAAATCCATATCGACAGGCACTGCCTGCAATATTTCATCTCTATAGATTAAAGCCTGAGCCACGGTAGTGACTGGCGGCTTTAAATTAGGCATGATAATGGCACGAGCAAATTGCTTGGCAGTATCTGGCAATACGGTTTTTAAAAGCGCTCCGTTTCGAACATGGGTATGCCAGTCATCGGGACGAGTAATGGTTAATGTTTTCATTGTTGGCACTGTGTCTGTAAAATAGCCGGTTATTTTATAGTAAGTGCTTGGAAAAGCTAAATACAGTCCTTATTGTAGTTATTATTTTGTTATCGGAGTGGATAATGCCAATTTACGAATACCAATGTCAGTCCTGTGGTCATGAGCACGAAGCCTTACAAAAACTCGGCGCCGAACCCTTGCTGACTTGCCCTGCCTGCACGAAGCCGGAATTAATGAAAAAAATCTCCGCCGCCGGATTCCGCTTAAAAGGCACTGGTTGGTATGAAACCGACTTTAAGAGCGGCGCCAAGAAAAATGTGGCGGGCGAAGCTACGCCAGCGCCCAGCGTCCCCAAAGCCGATAGCTGCGCGGGCTGTAAAAATAATTAATAAAATAGGCGCAAGGTAAAAGGCGAAAGGCGAAAGGCGAAAAACAGGCCCTTTTGTCTTTTGCCTTTAGCCTTTAGCCTTTTATCTTTTACCTTAACTAAAAACATCACAGGGAAAATTATGCGTACCCACAAGTGCGGAGAACTCAATACACAACAGCTAGGCGAAACCGTTTCAATTTGTGGTTGGGTACACAGGCGCCGCGACCA
>CAIVYW010000103.1 GCA_903910205.1 uncultured Methylococcaceae bacterium
AGAAAAGCAGACGTATCATGTGATTGAAGGGCTTACGCCTTTGCGACAAAAAATTCTGTCGCTTTTCGGGCCGACTGTGGCAAATATATATCAATTTTCTTCTGGGTAGTACCCGCTCAATGTAAGTATTAATACATGGCTTTCATATTTAACTAAATCCATAGGCTAAGAAAAATGATGATCACAACCAACATGCCGATAGTGCAACTCAACAAAACCTCGACCGGTATTATCGGACTAGACGAAGTCACTAATGGCGGCTTACCGCAAGGCCGCTGTACCTTGCTGGCCGGTGGCCCTGGTTGTGGTAAAACGGTATTGGCTTTGCAAGTCTTGGTGAATGGCGCTAAAAACGGTGAGCCGGGTATTTTTGTCGCCTTTGAAGAAAATGCCGAACGTATTGTGGCTAATGCGGCCACTTTCGGCTGGGATTTGCCGGATTTACAAAATAAAAATTTATTTTTCTTAGACGGTAAACCGCGCCCAGAAGATATTTGGGCGGGTGACTTTGATCTAACCGGCATGCTGGCGATACTCAAAGCCAAAGCCGATCAGCTCAAGGCTAAACGGATAGTTTTTGATTCTATTGACGTGTTGTTATCGCTACTCGACAATCCTAAGGCCGAACGCCGGGAATTATTTCGACTCAATGACTGGCTAGTCGAAAATGGCATGACCGGTATTGTGACTTGTAAAAATAATGATTCAGGCTTGTCGGGACTCGACTATAAAGATTTCATGCAATACATGGTCGATTGTGTGATCAGCCTGACTCATGAAATGGAGGATCGCATAGCACACCGCTCACTGCGTGTTGTTAAATACCGAGGTACTGATTTTTTTTCTGGCCAAGTGACTTTTTTATTGGGTAGGCAAGGCGCTGAAATTATTGCCTTTCCGAAAAATGATTATAATCACATTGCCAGCAAAGAACGGATTTCCTCAGGTGTGTCTCGCCTAGACAGTATGTTGGGAGGTGGATACTATAAAGGCTCCGCCATATTATTAAGCGGCGCCCCTGGTACGTCAAAAACTACCTTATGCGGTATGTTTATGCTCGCAGCCTGTCTGCGTGGGGAGCGTTGTCTGTATGTGAGTTTTGACGAATCCGTCAGTGAAATTGTCCGCAACCTGAAATCAATTAATATTGATTTAGAACCCTATATGAATACTGAGCTACTGCATATTGAGTCTATACGCGGCAGCCAAGCGGGCACTGAAGAGCATGTTGGCAATTTACGCAAACTCATCGAATTTTATCAGCCCAGTTGCTTTGTTATTGACCCGTTGTCGGCCATTATTCATAGCGATGGCGATTCTCGCCGCCGCATGCCTGAAAAAATAATCACCCTGACTAAAGTCAAGGGCATTACCCTGTTATGCACCAGTTTGCTGGGTAATGGCGGTGACTCACTAAACGAAGAAACGGGCATACAGATTTCAGCGGTAGCCGATACCTGGATACATATCAGTTATTCGATACTAGGCGGCGAACGCAATCGAGCCTTATCTATTATTAAATCACGCGGTTCTGAGCATTCTAATCAAGTGCGTGAACTGATTGTAGATAGGAAAGGCATTTCCTTAGCCGATGTTTATCAGGCCAATGGCGAAGTGTTGATGGGTACGGCTAGATGGCAAAAAGAACAAGATGAGCTAGCGGCTGAACAGTTGCTGTTGGCTAGTGTAGAGCACAAGCGCCGAATCATAGAACTCGCACAGAATGAAGTGAATGCCAAAGTCGATATTTTGAAAGTTGAATTAGCCGTTAAACAAAAAGATTTGGAGTTATTGTTGATCTCAGAAACCAAGCGTCTTAAACATATAGACGTCTCTCGTGATGAGATCAGCACTATGCGCTCTGGTGATGGATTACTAAATAAAAAATTTTAAATGACAGTAATGAATAAATTAAACGTTGTTTCAATGCTTGATGAGCCGTGGTCGATTGTGAATCATATTTTTCATTTATATGTGGTTGGCGAATCCGTTAATTCCATACTGGCTCTACGTAATCTCAAAGACTTTTGTGAGAGTCATTATCCTAATAATTACCAAATTCAGCTGATAGATGTACTGCTCTCTCCAGAACAAGCCTGGAATGAGGGAGTCACGGCTACGCCCCTGTTGGTGCGTATGTTGCCGAATCCGAAAGTCAAAATCATGGGGAATTTAAGTGATACAGAATTATTAAATAATGTGCTGAATAATAACCATGGAAAATAAAATAACAAAAACCATCAATGACTTGATGTTCGCAGATACTTACTTAGATAGCACGGGGATTGATGCGATTTTAACGGCAAATGGCCCATTACTGATTGGTGACGCGCGCTTTAGCGTGCCTTTTTCAGAAGCGCGTTATCGCTGCCTGATTAATCGTTTAGGAGTGCTGGTACTAGAGCTATCGTCATCGGGCGATATTGTCTATAGCAACGAGATTACTAGCCGCTTAGTCGGCATTGCCAAAGAAGAGCTATTGGGTAGTAATTGTCTGGAGCTCATCTATCCCAGCTGTTCCACGGTGTCTATGGAAACGCTGCATAGCGAATTTATAGCAGACCTTGAGTTGGTCGATTATGAAACCTGCCTAGTGACCCAAGATGGCAGCCGTAAAGTCATTTCTTGGAATACCTTTGATGTTTTTAATTGCGAGCATCAGCTACAACGCATTGTTTATTTTGGTATCGACATCACCGAGCAACAGCTAGCCGAACAGGAATTGGCGATCGCTTCAGTCGCTTTTGACTCCAGTCTAGCCATGACCATCTTCAATCCCGAGGGCGAATTACTTAGGGTCAATGCTGCCTATAGTAAGCTCACCGGCTATAAGGCTGAACAGCTCATCGGTAAAAACTATCATTGCTTGAAATCTGATTTCAACCCGGATGATTTGTATGTCAAAAAGCAGCAAATAATTAATGACACCGGCGCTTGGTGCGGCGAGATCTGGAGTCGCCGTCAGGACGCTGATGACTTTCAAGAGTATAGGACCATTCATGCGGTTAAAAATAGTCTAGGCATGCTGACTCATTATGTTGGTACTCACGAGGATATTACCGAACGTAAATGCCAAGAAGAACGGCTCAGTATCGGCTCCGTTGCTTTTGACGCAGGGCAAAGTATGTTTGTCACCGATGCACAAGGTATCATTACTCATGCCAACGTCGCTTTTTTAAAGCGCTATGGCTATAGCCTAGATGAAATTGTCGGTAAGAATCCTCGTATCTTACAATCTGGACGCCAAGATGCCGATTTTTATACGCTGATGTGGCAAGAGCTTCTTAGCAAAGGTAATTGGACAGGCGAGCTATGGAATAAGAATAAAGCCGGTGAGCTTTATTTAGAACAGCTACGCATTGAGCAAGTGATCGACACAAATCAGTGTGTGACCCATTATGTGTCTACCCTAACCGATATTTTTCAACTTAAAGCCTACGAAGCGGGATTAATAGAGGCTAAAGAAAAAGCCGAGCGTTTTTCCACACTGAAGACGCAATTTATAGCCAGCATGTCGCATGAAATTCGCACACCGATGGCGGCTATTATTGGTTTTTCTCAGTTAGCGTTGTTTGAAGAGATGCCTGAAGAAGTCAGGATTTATTTACAAGATATTAATAGTGCCTCTAATAACCTACTGGGCATCTTGAACGACATCCTTGATTTTACAAAATTAGAAGCCGGTTATGTTGTCATTGAAAATAATTCGTTAAATATGATTGAGTTACTGGGCACTATTAACAGCCTCTTTAAGGGCTCGGCACAACAAAAAAACCTAGCGTTTACTATAGCGCATGATAGTGCGATTCCTCTTGAGCTGATGGGCGATAAACTCAGAATACAACAAGTACTGACTAATTTAGTCGGTAATGCCATTAAATTTACTGCGCAAGGTCTCGTTAAGCTAGAAATTACCCTGCAAAATATGAACATGACACAAGTGCAGTTGTTATTTAGTGTAACCGATACCGGTATCGGTATTTCGTTGGCGGATCAGGATAAATTATTTAAAGAATTTAGTCAGGTCGATGGTTCTTTTACCAGAAAATATGGCGGCACCGGCTTAGGTTTAGTGATTAGTAAAGAATTAGTCGAGTTGATGGGCGGAGAAATTGTTGTTGTTAGCGAAAAGGGTCTTGGCAGCACCTTTAGCTTTGCCTTGAGCTTCGATGTTATTAAGAAATTGATAGATTATGAGGGGGTGGCAAGGGTTGTTAATGAGCAGCCGTCTGGCGAACTTTATACAAATAAGTTCAAAGGCTATCGTGTTTTGGTGGTCGAAGATAATGCCTTTTCACAAAAAATCATCCAAAAATATCTACTGAGTTTAGGCATGCACAGCATGATGGCCGAACACGGCGAAGCCGCGCTAATCCTGCTTGAAGAGCATGACTTTGATATTGTGTTAATGGACATACACATGCCTGTCATGAATGGCATAGTCGCGACCCAATACATTCGTCAGCAAGTAAAGTATGCCAGTTTGCCTATTATTGCCCTAAGCGCCGGTGTAACAGAGTTAGAGCGTAATAACTGCATCGCTTGTGGCATGGTGGGTTTCATCTCCAAGCCTATTAATTTTGAGCAATTATGCGCGGTATTTGAGCTATGGTTAAAGCCTAATATTTCTAAAGTGGCTTAGTCGTGTAGGTGGTTTGCCGGCTTTACAATCCCGTGCTTAATGTTTTTAGGATGTACGAACTAAGCGTCACTACATAAGCACCGCAGAGCCCTGTAGGGTGGATAAGCGCTAGCGCATCCACCACGATATAGCATCGTGTGCGATTACCATCGACTTTGTAGACTAAACGGACTCGAACATACTCGGTGGATGCGCTAGCGCTTATCCACCCTACAAGCTAAGCCCACC
>CAIVYW010000104.1 GCA_903910205.1 uncultured Methylococcaceae bacterium
CCGCGCCACTCTTCATAGCTTTTTCAAACATCTCAGGATTTGATCCTGGAACCGCTAATTCACAACGTTGAACGCGTTGAACTGACGCTGTATATAAAGTGTGACTCATGTGTACATTCCTAATGTCAATAAACTAAAGTTGTTGTTTGTTATTTGGCTCAAGGCTAAAGACTTAAAGGTTCAAGGGTAGCTATGTCAGAAACAAATAAATCGCCCATTCTACTTTTAGCACCAATAAAGTCAATTTTTAACGCGATATATCCATACTAAGCCGCAATCAAATCTTGCTGATTACTGATGGCTATGTCATGATTATCGGCTTTTTTGGGTCTAATATTATTTACCCCAAAAACTAGACTGACACAACTCAACTACCTATTAAGAGGCAATCCCATGGCTGGTCGTAACCACCTATATATTCCAGGCCCTACCAACGTACCTAATGAAATTCTGAATGCGATGCATGTCACTATGGAAGATCATCGCTCTCCTGCTTTCCCTAAGCTACTGACGCCTTTGTTAGAAGATTTAAAGAAAATATTCAAAACAGAAACAGGGCAAGCGTTTGTTTTTCCTGCAACGGGCACTGCCGGTTGGGAAGTTGCTTTAACCAACACCTTAAATCCTGGCGATAAAGTATTGATCTATCGCTTTGGTCAATTTAGTCACTTATGGGCTGAAATGGCTAAACGCCTAGGTTTTGATGTTGAAATCCATCAAGAAACATGGGGCAAAGGCATCCCTTTAGATAAGCTAGAAGCACGCCTTAAAGAAGATGACGCACACCAAATCAAAGCGGTATTAGCGACTCATAATGAAACCGCAACCGGTGTAACCAGTGATATAGGTGGCGTTCGTAAAGCCATGAATGCGGCTAATCACCCTGCCCTATTATTTGTTGATGGCGTAAGTTCTATAGCCAGCTTAGATTTTCGCATGGATGAATGGGCTGTTGATGGCGCGATCAGTGGTTCGCAAAAAGGCTTTATGATGCCCGCTGGCGGTGCATTCTTAGCGTTTAGCCAAAAAGCCTTAGCTGCCACTGAAACCTCCACTTATCCTCGTTGCTTTTTGGACTTAAGAGACCAAATGACCGCCAATAAAGACGGTTACACGCCTTATACGCCAGCATTACCGATTTTATACGGTTTGCGTAAAGCGCTGGATATGCTCTTAGAAGAAGGCTTAGAAAATGTCTTTGCACGCCACTATCGTTTAGCTGAAGGTACGCGCAAAGCGGTCGCGGCTTGGGGATTAAGCATTTGTGCGCAACCTGGCTTTGAATCAAACACTGTAACCGCCATTATCGTTCCTGAAGATAAAGATGCACGCACGGTTATTAGCACCGCCTTTAGTAAATACAACATTTCTTTAGGCGGCGGTCTTGCTGAGTTAGCCGGCAAAGCCTTCCGTATCGGTCATGTCGGTGACATGAATGATGTCTCTATGCTAGGCGCTATTGCTGGCGTAGAAATGGCTTTATTAGACTGTGGCTTTGATATTAAACCCGGCAGCGGCGTCGCTGCAGCCATTGAATATTATCGCGCAACCGCCTAATAGTTTTTGAGCGCCTTGTAAATTTCAAAAATTAGTTTTGAATTATCTAACGCAATACTCTAAGCTATAACCTCAGCGTTTAGGTATGGAACAAGCAAGTGTTAAAGCGTTTAACACTTGCTTTTCTAGTCATAACAACAAAACATAATGGCGAGATTTTTCATGACAACTCAAGCTCTTCCAAAAGCCCATGAATTAACCAATGAAATCAATACGTATTTTTCTAAGTATCGCAAACCTAGCGATTGGCAAATTAAACTATTAAAAAGAAAGGCCGACAATTTAAAAGGCAAAATACCTGATAGCTTTTACTATGGCTTACTTGGCAATATCGCGGCTTTAGAAGATGATATTCCAGCACTCAGACAACACTTTCAAACGGCTATCAAGATAAGCCCTACCAGCAGTCAACCGCAATTCCAATATCTAGTCGCCTTAAAAAACAGGGGCCGTTGTTCAGAAGAATTAGTGCTTTGCAAAGCCATGCTGATGCAGTTCCCTGACCATTCAGATGAGATCTATTTATGGATGGCTGAATCTGCGTTTATGTCTTGTCGAATGGATGAGGCCCTGCAATATTTAGAGCACATAAAAAATAAAGATGAAAGTAACTCCCTATACCATCACATTACAGAGAGCCAGTTAATTTTTAAAACGGCAGGATTAAGCGATGAGCTAGCCTCGCATTTATACAGCTTGGCATACGACTTATTACAAAAATTCGGCCTTTATTTTTCTAGCACTGGAATAAACGTTACGATTAGAGATTATGTACATTGTCAACTTTACGTTGATCTGCCGATTGAAGAGATCTACGATCTTAACTACCAATTAGCGTTAGAATTAGTGAATAACACCGAAAACACCTACAGC
This sequence comes from uncultured Methylococcaceae bacterium, assembly GCA_903910205.1. GTDB lineage: Bacteria > Pseudomonadota > Gammaproteobacteria > Methylococcales > Methylomonadaceae > Methylobacter_C. The sequence goes on from CAIVYW010000104.1 coordinate 2,431, forward strand.
GACACCGTCCTGTTTGAGTTTGATTCCTTAGCTGTTTTTGAAGAGAGAAGTCCCGCATGAGCGTATCACATAGAGATTTCTACAACTTTGCCCAAGTTTTGTTAGACAACCCAGACAGCACCGAAATAGATTTTCGAAATTCAATCAGCCGCTCTTATTACGCTATATTTCAGTTAAGCCGAGAAATCGCCCCCAAACTGCCTTTGCCTATACATCCTGACGATTATCAAAAACTAGACATACACGACAAAGTCATTATAAGATTTGAAAAACACCCCGACAAACGTATTCAAGTAGTCAGCTACCTCATCAAGCAACTCAGAGCCCAGCGCATGATCGCAGACTATGACACTAATCTGGATATTAAACGCATAGAAACTACTCAACATTTTTATGCCGTTCAACGCTTGCTTAGTTCACTCGAAGGCTTACTTGCAGCACTTAACTCTCTGGAGAATCTCAACTATGAACAAACCTAAAGTCGTTGTCACCCGTCGCTGGCCGGCCGAAGTCGAATCTAAACTCAAAGCGCTCTACGATGTTCAGCTTAACGAATCAGACATTGCAATGAGTGCAGATGAACTTAAAATAGCCTTACAAACAGCCGATGCCTTATTGCCGACAGTGACTGACGTACTCAATGCCGACATCCTAGGTATCGCCAACAAACGCGCCAAAATCATCGGTAATTTTGGTGTGGGCTATAACAATATCGACATTGCTAGCGCAAAAGCACAAGGGCTAGTGGTTACCAACACGCCACATGTATTAACCGATTGCACCGCTGATATTGCTATGTTATTGCTACTGATGTCGGCACGCCGTGCATCTGAGGGCGAACGTCTGATTCGTAATCAGCAATGGACAGGTTGGACACCCACACAATTGATCGGCCAAAAAGTCACCGGCAAAACCTTAGGTCTGATAGGTTTTGGTCGTATTGCACAAGCCATGGCTAAAAAAGCCCATCATGGTTTTGACATGAAAATACTCTGTTATGCGCCTTCACAACCCGATCCTGCCATTATGGCTGATTTGCAAGCCACACGCTGCGCAAGCGTTGAAGAATTATTGTCCGAAGCTGATTTTGTATCCTTACATTGCCCAGGCGGTCCTGCAACCCAGCATTTAATCAACGAACAACGCTTAAAATTAATGCGCCCTACTGCGCACTTAATTAATACTGCGCGTGGCGATGTCATCGACACTAAAGCCTTAATTAAAGCCTTAAAAGAAGGCTGGATAGCGGGCGCAGGCTTAGATGTTTATGAAGGCGAGCCCACTATAGACCCCGCGTTTTTAGATTTAAACAACGTCGCCTTACTGCCGCATTTAGGGAGTGCTAGCGAAGAAACCCGTATTGCCATGGGTAATCGGGTATTAGCCAATATTGCCGCTTTTTTTGCAGGTCATGAACCTAGCGATCGCGTCGTTTAGCCACTCAATCATCGAAAAGCTTCATTAAGAATAAAGGGTATTGGGGCTACCCACTTAAAGCGAGACAGATACTAGGCTTAAGGGGGCGTCATTCGACAAACTCAGAGCAAAGGCTTAAAAATGGAAACTGTAAATGCAATAGCCTAATGCGCGAGCAATGTATTGGCTTAGCCGTTATTATTAAATTTCAAGATGAGTTGATAGGGGTATTGGCACATACGCATAAAGCTAAGCCCACCACATTGCGATGATGACAATGCCGGTCTGGGTTTGCAACCCTAACCGAAACGTTTAGATGCACCCCAACGGCGCTATATAACCAAAAACAGGTCTATTTCTTCGGTGATCTTTCAAAGATAATGGCAATATCAAACGTTTGAGACGGGGTTATAAACCCCGTCTCGCGAGTGTTTTGGCTTAGCTTGATGCGTAGGGGTATTGGCAGTGCTAATAGCTTTGCTGGTTCATGGCTGGGCTTGTGGAAGATGCCAGCGTAGGTATTGGCTTTATCAATAAAGGTATTTGTGTGTGACTGCGAGGTATTGGGGTATAACTGCGAGGTATTGGCTTATACCTGAAAGGTATTGCATTATCGCCCGTAGCTATTGCGTTAGCTAAGAAAGCTGTAGCCATATACAGCAAAGGTATTAGCAATCTCTTGCGAGCTATGGGCTATGCTAGGCGAGGTGCTGGCATAGCCCATACCTGCAAACTGATGGCTATTTTTAAACGAGTGTTTTGTTTTTTAGGGCTAACAAGTCTACATGGTAGCAATTTAACTTAGTCGGTTTTTTAATAGTGCCTGTAGGCATGGCTTTTTATGCCCAATCAATCTTATTTTCCTGCCAGTGAGACTGATCGAGCTATCTGCTTGAGCAATTTAATTGCCAAGTTGCCCATACAAGATCCACATGTCGGGCTTAGTGCTACAAAGACCAGTGCTGCGGTGGCCGATAGTCTTTGTTATATTTGGATCGTTAAAGATTGGAATGGCGCTGATCAGCAAAAGGCTCTGGAGGCGACTAGCTATAAAGCCCTAATCGCTAATGGCACAGACAGTGATGTCGTGCCCTTACCGGCCAGCTTGGTTTTTAATCAACCGCCTGCTCTGCGCATACCCGGCGTGCTGACGCGCCTCTCCACTTTAGTGCAAAAGATAAAGCCAAGTCCCAATTATACAGATTCTATAGCTCAGGACTTAGGCACACAAGGTATGCAGGATAATACTGTTCATCTTATCCCAGAGTTTGCAGTCAGTACCGAACGCAGCAGTGACGGCGAGCGTGTAAAGTTAACCATTACCAAGCACAGGCACGATAGGCTGTTTACTGAGAGTCGCCCTAATGGTAACGTAAGTAAATTATAGCGATACGATTGTAAGAGCACATTAAATCGCTCGGTGTTCAATCAACAAATATACAACAGGAATGCCATTCGCCCCTACACGCTAACTCAGCGAGGAATTAGTACTGTGTTGACTCATGCCCATTCCTAAATAACCCATAGTTCAATAATATGGTAGGTAACAAACATAAGTTCAATAATGTTGATGATGTTAAGCCCCCTATAATAATAGCAGCCATAGGCCCCATAATTTCTCGCCCCGGATTATCACTATTAAAGGCGATAGGAAGCATAGCTAAAGCTGTCACTAAGGCGGTCATCAGTATTGATGGCAAGCGCTCTTGAGCGCCTAATATAACAGTCTCCCTATTCCAGCCCCTGCCCTCAACTTCAACTAAATATCGGTAATGGGACACTAGCATAATACTGTTTCTAACCGTAATGCCAAATAAGGTAATAAAACCAACGATAGAACCTACGGATAACGTCGCGCCGCTAATGACTACCGCGACAATACCGCCCATTAATGCAAAGGGCAGATTAACCAGTGCCAGTGCCGTATTACGTAGACTGCTGATTGCACTATAAATAAAAATAAGTACGCCTATCCCTGCCAACAACGAATGTATTATCAATTCTTTTCGCGCCTGCGCTTGTTCAACGCCTGCCCCCGTAAATTCGGGCAAACTACCTTCTGAGACAGGAATGTCTTTAAGTACACGCGCTTTAAGTTCCTGCATAAAGGCGTCCATATCTCTATTTAAAACAGAGCAAGTAACGGTTTGGCGACGCTGTGAACCTTGATGCAATATATTGTAGCGACTGGCGGTATGTCTTATTTCGGCCACTTGCTCTAAGCGAACTAAGCTACTCTCTTCAGTGCGAATAGGTAGCAGAGCAATCGCCTCAGGCTGTAAACGCAGTTCTGGCGCTAGCGCAACAGCAATATTAATCAGTTTGTTGCCTATAAATTGTTTACCGACAACGTGGGTTTCATAAGCGGCTTGTAGAGTATTAACGACCTGAGCTGGCATAACCCCCCAAAAACCCAACTGATCTAAGTCTACGTTTATTTGCATTAAAGGCGTGCCTAAGGGGGAGCGCAGTTGCACATTGGCAGCTCCCGGTATTTCCTGCATTATTTTAGCGAGCGCTTGCGCTTTAGTATCAAGCTCATTTAAATCATTACCATATAAATTAACGACCACTGGCGCGGTATAGCCAGAAATGGTTTCATCAATACGTTCGGTTAAAAACGTGTTGGCTTCGTACAGTATGCCGGGAAATTGACTGAGTTTGTCCCTTAACTGATCGAGTATCTGTTGCTGTTCAGCGCCCGACAAAGGCTCTAGGCGAACTTCATATTCACTGTAATGACTGCCATAAGTATCAGCGCCCCGTTGTGCGCGTCCCGCCCATTGAGAAACGGACTGTACGCCTGGAATAGTCATAAACTGTTGCGTTAATTGACTGCCGATTCTTAATGATTCTTGTAATGAGGTTCCCGGCAAACTGGTGGTGTGTACAATATAATGACCTTCCCGTAGCTCAGGCAAAAACTTACTATCCAGCTTAGAAAAGGTCAGTAAGCTTAACAAGCAGATAATGATACTGGTCAGCATCATTTTATTGGCATGATTAAAAACAAAGACTAACAGTTTTTTATATATGGGCGTGAGGTATTTGATTAAGGGTGGATCTTGGCTGTTATTTAGATGTTTACCTAAAAGAATAAAACATAAAGCTGGCGTTAACGTCAATGCCACCAGTAATGAGACTAAAATAGCTAAAATATAGGAATAGCCTAAAGGTGCAAATAATCGCCCTGCCACGCCATTCAAGGTTAATAACGGCACGAATGCCAGTGCGACAATAAAGCTGGCATAGACCACCGAACTACGAACTTCTAAAGAAGCGTTGTAAACCACGCTAGCAATAGGCATAGGCTTTGATAACAGGCCGTTTTCACGCAAACGCCGAAAAATATTTTCAGTATCAATAATGGCATCATCAACGACTTCACCTAAAGCAATGGCTAAACCTCCTAATACCATAATATTTAGATTAACGCCGGTTTCTAGCAGTATGATCACAGCCCCCATGAGAGAAACGGGTATGGCTAAGGCAGAAATAAAGGCAGTACGAAAGTTATATAAGAATAGGTATAAAACAATCAAAACGAATAAGCCACCTATCAGCAGATGTCCTGATAAGTTAGTTAATGAGCGTTCTATATAGTCGGCGGGACGAAACAAGTGTTGAAAAAAACTAATCGCCTCCTGATTAAAGAGGGGCTCAAACTCTTTTAAGGCGAGTTCTACTTGTCTTGATACCGTTAAGGTATTAGCGCCATATTGCCCAATAATCATTAAAACGATGCCGGACTTACCGCCAATTTGCGCAGCGCCTATGGCAGGTTCGGGGGCATATTGTAGGGTAGTGACCTCGCCTAAGGTAATATTTCGACCTTGCTCACGCTTAACAATAATCTTGGCAAATTGTTCTAGCGTAGTCGGAAGACCGGTCACTTGTAAGATAAAGCGCTGATTTTTATTTTCAATAAAGCCCCCGCCTTGAATAACACCAGCCTGTGAGGCGGCTTGAATAATATCGTCAATGGCTAGGTTAAAACGATGCAACTGTATCGGATTAACTTGAATTTGCAACTGCGTGACTTCACCGCCAAAAACATTGACATCGGCAACACCAGGCACTGTCAATAAGCGTGGCACGATAGTCCAATCAACCAAACTCCTTAAGGCCATTAAATCTTTACTGTCGGAGTTTAGGCCTATGGTTAACACGGTGGCTGACGATGAGGATAAAGGAATGGCCAACGGCGTAATGCCGACTGGTAAATGAGCCGCTAAACCGGTTAATCTTTCGTTAATCAGTTGGCGATTACGATAGATATCCGTATTTTCATTAAACGTTGCCGTAACGATGGATAAGCCCTGTATAGACTCTGAGCGTACTGACGCTAAGCCCACCAAGCCACTAATAGATACTTCAACCTGCCGTGTGACTAATAATTCAACTTGTTCGGCTGAAAGCCCCGGAGATTCACTCTGAATAATGACCCGCTTAGGCGCAAATTCAGGAAAAATATCTAGGCCGGCTGTCGTAAACCTATAACTACCGTAGATCAGTACCAATAAAGCCAGCGCAATGACAATGCCGTAAAAACGAATAGAAAAACGGATTAAATAGCTGAGCATGGAGGTGTTAAATCGCTACCTTAACTTCATACCCAGAATACTTACGAATATTGATAACGCCGGTATCTAACAGTAAATACTGGCCTTTAATGCCATGCAATATACCCTGCACATCAGGCTCTTTATCTAAATTTAACGATTTAATCTTAACGGGATAGTGATCAACGGGAAACTGTATATCCACCACGGGCTGTTCTGCTAAAAAAGTGATAGCTGGCAGACCAAAGCGCTGAATAATTTCATCGAGCTCTGCCTTACAAAGTGTTATTAAATGATCTCTGACTTCTGCTAAATCAATAGGCTGCACATGGTTTTTAAGCATTTGTTGCCAACTGGTTTTATCACTGACATGACGCGCAATAACCACCTCAATTAAGCCGGAAATATAACGCGATTGCACGCTAAATATGGGCAGCGCTTGTATCGCCCCTTGATCTATCCAGCGGGTAGGTATTTGTGTTTGCCTAGTAATACCGACCTTAATGCCGCTAGAATTGGCCAAATAAACGATATGCGGCTTTAGGCAAAATGCCTCACCCCACGCGGGGTCTCTACAGGTACCGGCATCATAATGACAGGTTTCTGGCTTCATGATACATAGATCACATTCTGCCAAGGAGATAAAACAAGGATAGCAATACCCTTGATTAAAGCTCTTTTTAATCGAGCGCTTGCAATTGACACAAAAAATACGCCCGGTATAAGTAAACTTTAAAGGCTGACCTATTAAGGGGTTTAAGGCTAAGCGTTGTTCACCAACGACTAACTCATATTGCACAGGACTTTCTAAACGAACCTGCATTTTTGATAATATTCCCTGCACTCTTACCTACCTATAGTCCATTAATGACTGGGCTTATGATGCTAACCAATTTTGAGGCTTTAAATAACGTTCATAAAGCACCGCTTCTGGACTACCAAGCTCTGGCTGCCAATTATATTTCCAACGAACTTCTGGCGGCATAGACATTAATATAGATTCGGTACGGCCACCCGATTGTAAGCCAAACAACGTGCCTCTATCATAAACTAAGTTAAACTCAACATAGCGACCTCTACGATAGAGTTGAAAATCTCGCTCTCTTTCACCGTAGGGCGTGTCTTTTCGTTTCTCTACGATAGGTAAATAAGCATCACTATAATGATTACCTACGCTTTGCATAAAAGCGAAGCAGCGCTCAAATGACCATTCATTCAGATCATCAAAAAACAAACCACCCACGCCTCGCGTTTCATCTCTATGAGGTAAAAAGAAATAGTCGTCACACCATTGTTTATAGGTAGGATAAATATCATCACCAAAAGGAACACAAGCCTGCTTTGCCGTTTGATGCCAATTCACGACATCTTCTTCAAAGGGATAGAAAGGCGTTAAGTCAAAGCCACCACCAAACCACCAAATAGCCGGTGAGCCGGGCTTTTCTGCAATCAAAAAACGCACATTGGCATGAGAAGTAGGAACGTAAGGATTTTTAGGGTGTATCACTAATGACACGCCCATCGCATGAAACTGCCGATTAGCCAATTCAGGACGTTTAGCCGTCGCAGACGCCGGTAAACTAATGCCGCGCACATAAGAGAAATTAACCCCGCCCTGCTCGAAAACCTGACCATTTTCTATGACACGACTACGACCACCGCCTCCTTCAGCGCGATCCCAGATATCTTCAATAAAGCTAGCGTCAGGTTCTACGCTTTCTAAAGCCTTACAAATTTGATCTTGTAAATTGAGTAGATAGTTTTTTACTTTGGTAATGTCATCAGTGTTCATAGTTCTTCGGTGGTATTTAATGTTTATTTCTTAAACTAGATTACAGGGCTCATAGTTAATATGAACCCTGTAATCTAGCCTTATGTATGTCAGCAACGTTATAGAGTGGGCTCAACGGCTGCCGATAAAATAGTCAAAACATCTTCGCAATGATTTTTAACTTTAACTTTTCGCCATTCATGAATCAGTAGCCCATTAGGATCTATAAGAAAAGTACTGCGTTCTATGCCTCTAACCTGTTTGCCATACATCGCCTTCATTTTTATGACATCAAACAGAGCACATAGCGCTTCATCAGGATCTGAAAGTAAGTCAAAAGGAAATGCCTGTTTAGCTTTAAAGCCTTCGTGCATTCGAATACTGTCTCTGGACACACCCCAAATAACGGCATTTAACGCAGTGAATTTCTCATAAGCATCACGAAAAGCGATGCCTTCTTGAGTACACCCCGGCGTATTGTCTTTAGGATAAAAGTAAATAACAACGTAATGCCCTAAGTAATCCGATAACTTAATACTTTTGTCGCCAGTAGATAAGGCTGAAAAATCAGTGACGGTATCGCCCATATGAATAAGACTCATAATACCTAACGCTTCACAGGTTCAAGAATAGCATCAATATTTAATTGATCACAAAAATCCAAGAACTCTTCTCTTAAGGTTAAAAGCGGCAACTGTGAAGGGATTAATATGATAAATTTGGTCGAAAACACCGCAGATTGTATATAAGCGGCTTGATATGAGCTGCCAGAAATTTCTTCAATAGAAATTTCACGATCAAACAGAAAAGAGGTAATAGATTCTACGACATTGTCTCTATCCAAAGAGATGGTTTCAAGCGAGTAAGGCAGGCAATCTTTATCTTTATCCCTTTCTTTCTCTTTCTCTTTGTCTTTTTGCTCAGGACGCAATACATTAAGTTTTATATCCAGACGTTTTTGAATATTATCTAAGGTCGATTCAAGTTTTGCTATTTGATTCCAATTGCCCTGCACTAACAAATACGCGGCTGCAGATTTGCCTAGACGAGATGATCTTATTTCTAAAATACTACAATTACAATCGCGTATAGCCGGCAAAATCTCTACAATAAAATTGATTTGGTTGCTACCTAAAGCAGTAATGGATAGTTGCATGTTATTATATATAATAGTTTTTTATGAGTTTAGCATTAAATTTAATGAACCTTCACCAAAATTAAGTATTTTTACGCTTAAAATACGTACCTTAATTGAATAAACGCTCTACAAACTTTAATTAATTTTGCAATTTTCTAATATCGACCACCTATTAATGACTAAAAAACGTATTTCTAGATCCAGCAATTCTTTCGTTGACTATAACGAGACACCTGAAGAATTTATTTTGGCAGATTTGGATTCAATGCGTGAAGATTGGGAGTTTGCACCTGTTTCATTGGCTGATGTTATGGATAATCATCGTATCGTTGCTAGTGAAGAAGTTGTAAAGTCTATAGATTATGATCATATAATCTCAGCTTCAACGTCCGCCGATAGCCACATCAATAAGCTGATAAGTCCCGCAGACCTTGATAGCGCTAACACTGATGCATTAGATCAACTACAGCCTACTGAAGATATCAACGCGCTTGATCAATCTGCTATTGACCCCCTCAAGCTAGACATAATAACAACAAATAAGGACTCGGCGCATAACAACTTTGAGAGTATTGAAACACCGATCATTGCTCCGTCCGCAATAACAACAAAAAAGCCAGTGACTGACCGCCTATCTGAAAGCTTATTCACACTAAAAAACAAAGCACTAGCGCAAGACCCCACATTAATACAGACACCAACAGACACTTCAACTAAGGCAACCATTGCTGCTTATGAAAGCAAGGTTAAGAAATTACCCTTAATCTCTTATACTGCACTTGGGCTTAGTTTATCCGCCTTAATAGCAATACTGTTCCTAAGCACCTTGATTTTTAAAACTAAAACTAATAATGCAAAATTAACGGATTTAGTTTCTATACTTGAAGAAGATATTAGGGATTTGACTGTTAAATATGAAGGCTTAGAAAATAGTAGCAAAGACGTAGCTATCGCTGCAATAAACCAACAGCCTGTTGAAAATACTATGATGGCAACAAAGCCCGTTACAGTACCTACCAAAAACAGAATAATACACGCAATTGTAAAATCGCACTCCTTAAAAAAAGTTGGTATTCAACGTTCTCGCTATAAACATCTATTCATTGCCTTAAACGAAAACAAAAAAAATAAAACGCATAAGCCAACTCCAAAACCTAAATCAGCAACAGCAACGGGCGCAATTAATTCAGAGCCTCCACGCAATGTTAAAAAATGACGAACTAGGCGCGACTTTATTCGCCCCTACAAAATAAGCTCTACATGGCTGATATAATCCGAACAACCCTCGGCACACCCTCGCTGCTGGAATGATTACTTGTGCAGATACACATGCTTCAGGTGAGGGGAAGATGTCAATAAATCACCTATCTATCGGTAAAGAAATTATGAGAATAGAACTTGATAATCGTGAGAAACACTTAATTCATGAATATTGGTACACGGCATCAAAAGAAATGCAAAGTCAATTACTGAATACGCGAAGAAAAACTATTGATATTGAATATGAGCAACTTCAAGATTTAGTGGGCTTTTTAGCCGCAGCATGTAATCACTGCCGTAATAAAACGTTGGCTGCCGAACTTGATCAATTATGTGACCGACTAGAAGCTGAAATTTAAAACTCACTTAATTGGGCTACCAACTTAAGACGGGACGGCTTAGCTCAATCGTTCATTTTTAGATAGGGTTCTTCTAAGCGCAGACAAAGAGCCAAGACTAGTATCTGCCACGCCTTAAGTTACTAGCCTCTTAGACTTAATCTTTCGTCTGGGCTGAAACTGTCCCGCTTTAAATTGGTAGCCGATTATGATACTTACTCATGCTTTTAATCACACAAAGCGTAACGGGGGTTATAACTCCGTTACTCACCTTTCGAAGTTATCGAAATCTAAACGTTTCGGTCTGGGTTGCAAACCCAGACTGGCATTGGAATCTATTTAAACAACTCATCTAAGGTTAATTCATAGCTTGAGCTAAAGGTCTCTAAAAAATACTGAACTTCTGGCAAATTAATGGCCTGTAATTTCTTCTCAATATCTTTTTCGGCAATAGAGAACTCCTGATTCCCTGTGGCGACTTCCATTTTACATTTCAAATAGGCTGAAATAGTATCTGCCGCTTTTATGATGACTTTATGCTCTTTAGGTAATTCTTCTTCAAGCATAAAGGGTCTGTATTCTTCTTTAAGCTTTTTAGGTAACAGATTCAATAACTCATGCTCGGCTTTCTTTTCAATTAATTTATAAGCTTTGGTTATTTCGGGTGAATGGTATTTGATAGGGGATGGCATATCACCCGTTAAAACCTCACTACAATCGTGATACAGTGCGGCAACAACAATGGCATTTACATCAAGCGTACCCTCAAAATAACAATTCCTTATTAAGGCCAAGGCATGGGCAATAACAGAGACTTCCCAACTATGCTCCATGACATTTTCAGCCACGGCATTACGTTTTAATCCCCAACGCTGCAACCAACGGATTTTACTGATGTAGGCAAAAAAATGGCTTTTCATTATGATTTCTCTTTAAAGCTAAGTGCTGATTAGGACGCCAATGGCAGATGATCATGTCTCCCGTTCCTTTGAAAAATGGGACTTGGGAGATTTTAAAATCATTGTGCTCAAGCGTGTCGTGCTCGTTTCTTATAACTGAACCCCCAACGCCTTATAAACCGCATCAACCGGATCAGCAAAAAAACTAATTTGAAATTTAGAAAATATCTCAGCGGGTACAGTAGGAATATCTGAAGCTGATGACATCGGTAACAACACACGCTTTGCACCGCTTTCTAAGGCTACTTGCAGGCATCCGGCTAGATCTTCAACAGGATTAATCACACCACCCAAAGTCATGTCACCTAAAACAACCATTTGTTCCTGAACGGGCTTGTTCATTAAAATAGAACAAAAAGCAATTAATGCGGCCAGACTTATTTTGTTACTGGGGCCGGTGTTATGCAACTCAATAGCATGTATATGATATTCATGATCGGCAAATTTGGCGCTTACACTGATCCGATTCAGATTGCCTTTAAAGTAATCAAAACCAACCCTAACAGACTCTTTGGCAGCGGTATTAGAACCAAAGCCTGAAACTGTATGTTTACCATTGCCTGGCGTCATTTGGGTTTCAAAACGATACAAACCAGGTTGATCCGTTGACCCTTTAGTCACCAGATGAACGACACCTGGTTTAGCAATGCCTTCGGGGATTAATTGACTACCACCCTGCTCCGGTACATTTACAAAAAACTCTTCCAACGACTCATTGTCAATATAGCTAAAATGCACATCAAAGAACTCCATGCCGCCTAGTTTTTTCAATTGCTCTTTGATACGCCGTCTGACTTCCAGTGCATAAGTCAAACATACCCGTACATCGTCTTTTTCATATAGACCATTAGGGTAAATCAGTTTAAGCAAGCCCGAGACGGTTCGGCGTACTGCAATCACATCACGCTGATTAAGATTATTGCCTAATTTAAAATATTTATCGATGGCATCAGAAAAGCTACGCTTACGCATCTCCCGCATATATTCGGCCAGATAATCAGTAATCAAACCATAGCGATCGGTAAAAAACTCTGGGCGCATCTTAGGGATTTCCCAGCCAGGAATATAGGCATGAAAACGATCAAAAAAAGCGGTATCAATCATCGGCTCAGGAAAAGGTGCCAGCAAATGACTGGTCTTAACCAAGGTTTCAACGCTATGGTTAATATTACCGACAAACACCATAGAGGCTTTACCTTCAATCGAGTCACGACCTCGCGAGAACGAACCCGAAGCCATGTAATCTTTCATGATCTGGATGCCGTCGTTATCCTTAAAATTAATACCGGCGACTTCATCAAAGGCAACCACATCCCACATGCCTACTAAGCCGATTTGACGACTACTCATGTTATAGAAAAGATTAGCGACAGTGGTTTGTCCACCTGACACCAATAAGCTATTAGGCGAGCATTCTTTGTAGACATGGCTCTTACCCGTACCGCGTGGCCCTAACTCACAGACGTTGTAATTATTTTCAACGAACGGGATCATTCTAGCCAGCAAATGCCATTTAACCCTCAGGGTTAAATTAGTCGGCTCCATACCTACTGAGCGTAGTAACGCATCCATCCACTGATCAGTCGTAAATTGTTTTCTGGCCTCAAATATCTCGTCCATATTCATGGAGGGCATTTGGATAGGTTTTAGCGTTTGAATCGAAAAAGGTGAGGTTTTTTGCCCTTCTTCATAAAAGTATTGCGCGGTAATAATGCACCAAATACCACCTGTTAATAGCTTCTCGTTTTCCTTAACGATTTGAGTCGGCACCAAAGCATCTTTAATGCCTAAATTGGACAGCATGGCCTCATAGACATCTTTTTTCTGATTTAGCTTAACGCTGACCTTATCAATAATTCGATAGGTGCCACGCTCACGTATCAGCGATTTAATCTTTTCAGCTTCATCAGGACGCACATAATTTTCCGTCAGTATGCGCTTTACGTTTTCCATACCTGTGCTGACGACCTCATCGTCATCGGAGGCACAGTACATACCTAGCAGATACTCCAACACATAAACCGGCACATTTGCGCCTTCTTTTAATTGCTTAGTCAGATCTTTTCTAACGACCCGACCGGAGAAGTGTTTGTTCAGCAAGTCATCCAAATCTTCACTGCGCAGTTCGTTGACTTTGGTAGTTTGCACGTCAGTTGTCTCATCTAATTCATTCATACCATCATCCACTTAAAAAAAGTCATCCTGAAATGCCAGATCAATGGTGACGGCATAGTGTTGATAACGGGTTTGTGTATCACATTCTTCGAGTACCAGTGTATAAGCAGCATGTCGATCAAAAACTGAACCCACTAATTTCAAACGTGCTTCTCGCGTGCGCTCATCCATGACCTTAGAACTACTATCAAAATTAAGCGTTTCCCGACTTGATACAACACGGTTATCACTATCGACAATATAAACCTCTAATTGTCTAGCGATAAAACCTTCAGCTACAGCATCGGTTTGAATAAAAGCTATCTTGTCTATATTATTGACCAATTTAATGGGTTGTCTGACCACCACCACACCCACACGTTGTTGCTCATGCTTAGCGACCTGTTCTTTTTGCAGTTCTTTGATATAAAGCACCGGCACACAGATTTCTTGTAACATCGCCCCGCCATGAACAAACTTGGCACCACCGACAAAATGAAAGCGTTGTGCCCCCTTAGGCACCATAAATTCTGTATCACCTAAAGCACCTGCGCTATCGGCTATTTTGCCTTTCCAATACAACTCATTAGAGGGTAGGTTTTCACCAACGATATAACGCTTCTTAGCTTCAACAGCCCCATTCGGTTTGATGGCTAACTCGGTCTTATCTGACTTATCCAAGGCTTTTTGTTGAAACAGAAAACCATGATCCGCTGTTACCAGCACTTGACTACCATTAAGACGATTAACGATACGACCTATTAAGTCGGTCAGTTCTTCAATGGCTGTACGGCATACTTGTGGCGTTCTATCTTCACCACCTTGTTTGTCACAGATAAAATCAATGGTATCGTGATAAATATAAACAATCTCAGCGTCACTTATTTTCTCTCGACCTTCTTGATTGCTCCAGCTCATCAAGTCTTTTGAACTTACCGCAAGGCCCTTGTGCTTTTCCAGCACAGCGTTACGATTATCTAGGCCAGCGGTAGATAACCCATCAACCAAAACAGTTCCAGTACCAGCTTGATATTCCAAGGTCTTATGAGGCAACAAGGCCGCCATACCTAATTGCGTATAACTGGGTAGCACGCCTAGTTGCGACGATAATTCGGCTTTAAAGCGCTTTTCACCATTGAGCATAAAGCACAGCTCTTCAGCAATTTCATAACGCAAGGCATCAGAAATAATCACAAAAATACGCTTAGTTTGTTTAGCCTTAATGCGTGGTTTAACGGCGGTTTGAAAAAAGTCATACTGCGAGGCAATACCAGGGAACGTCCAATTGCCAAGGCGCTGCTCTTGCTCTAATAATCGATCCCAAGCTAAACCCAACTCATAGAGATACCACTGGCTATAAAGCTTCTCTATGGCATCATCTAACTGCCTAAGAATTTCAGCGCCAATATTAACCAAAGCCTGTACATGCTCGTTAAACAAACGATAGGCTTGATCAAAGCGATACAAGTCGGTTTGATAAGCCTCGTACATGGCTTTGCCTGACTCGTAATGAAAACCATCAACAAAGCGCTGACGTAAATGCAGTAACAGTTCTGCATTACGCATAGCTTCATAAATAGCCGTGTATTCTTTTCTGGATAACAGCAATTCAGAGCATCATGAAAATCCAGCTCCATGAAGCCCAGCCATTGTATTCCGGGCACACTC
>CAIVYW010000105.1 GCA_903910205.1 uncultured Methylococcaceae bacterium
CGTGGGCTATTGCTGATTATGGTTTTAATGCAATTATTTCAACCAGCTATGCGGATATTTTTTATAACAATTGTTTTAAAAATGGCATGTTGGCGATAAAGGTTAATAAAGACCAATTAGATAAATTGATGGCAGAAATCAGCGCTAACGAAGGTGTGTGCTTTGTTATTGATTTAGAAAACCAGCGAGTTATTACACCTGCTGGTAATGGCTTTAGCTTTGAAATCGACCCGTTTCGTAAGGGCAACTTGTTAAGTGGATTAGATGACATCGGCCTTACTTTGAAGCATGAAGCTAAAATCACCGAGTACGAACAGCAGCATAAACAAGATTATCCTTGGCTTTGGGCTTAATTCTCGTATGTTGGGTTGGCGATAGCCAGCCCAACATACTACTCCATGTATAGGTTGGATTACCAAAAAACAGCAATCCAACCTCTGCTGCTAGTAAGTCCCAAGGTTAGTGCTATTAATTACACTTTCAACTATTAGGGCTATTAGCTCTTCCTGCTCGCTTATCTTTTGCGCTCAATTGGCTTTGGCTATACGCATTGCTTGTTAACGACTTAGAAACCAAAATTAGAACATAGACGACACTCATGCACAAAGATTCCAGAACTATTCAATTGATGGATACCACGTTGCGTGATGGTGAGCAAACGCAAGGCGTTTCATTTACGCCAACTGAAAAAATTACTATTGCTAAAGCATTATTACAGTTATTACGGGTTGATCGTATTGAGATTGCTTCGGCCCGTGTTTCAGAAGGTGAAAAAGAAGCTGTCACTAATATTAATCAGTGGGCCAGGCAGGAAGGTTACAGTGGTTGTGTTGAAGTGTTGGGCTTTGTCGATCATACCAAAAGTGTAGATTGGATTTTAGAAACGGGTGGTGAAGTTATCAATTTACTCACTAAAGGCAGCGAAAAGCATTGCCGCGAACAGTTGGGTAAAACTTTGGCTCAGCATACCGCCGACATACTACAAACGGTTAATTACGCACAGGAAAAAGGCTTAGCGGTTAATGTTTATTTGGAAGACTGGTCTAATGGCTATCAAAATAGCCCCGATTATGTTTATGCTTTAATGGATAACTTGCAGCATACCGGCATACGTCATTTTATGCTACCTGATACATTGGGTGTGTTGTCGCCTGATGAGGTTTTCAATAATTTGAGTGATATGTGTCATCGTTATCCTGAGTTGCAATTTGATTTTCATCCCCATAATGATTATGGCCTAGCAACGGCTAATGTTATGGCGGCTGTTCGTGCCGGTGTAAGTTCGATACATTGTACGGTTAATTGTTTAGGTGAAAGAGCTGGTAATGCTTCTTTGGCTGAGGTCGCGGTGGTCTTGCGCGATAAAATGCATAAAGAGCTATCCATTGATGAAAGCTATATTGTACGTATTAGCAATATGGTTGAAAATTTTTCTGGAAAACGAGTTGCGGCTAATGCCCCCATTATTGGTGCAGATGTCTTTACACAAACTGCAGGGATACATGCGGATGGCGATCAAAAAGGCGGCTTATATAAAACCAAATTAAGTCCAGAACGCTTTTTTCGCATCCGCAGTTATGCGTTAGGAAAAATGAGCGGAAAAGCGTCATTGAAAAAAAATCTTGAGCAATTAGAGCTTGATTTATCAGAAGATAATCAGAAAAAAGTATTAGAGCGCATTGTTAGTTTAGGTGATTCAAAGCAGACCATTACCACGGACGATCTACCTTTTATAATTGCCGATGTACTAGAAACTAAGGATTATCAACATATTAAGTTACTGAATTGCTCTGTTACTAGTGGTCTTGATTTAGAATCTACGGCTAGTATAAGAATCAAAGTCAGAGGCACAACGCATATGGCTTCTGGTTTCGGCAATGGGGGCTTTGATGCTTTTATCGTTGCCATTAATAAAGTGATGATTGCCTATCAGTATAGGGTACCGGCATTGTTTGATTATGAAGTTAGAATACCTCGAGGCGGCCATACTAATGCTTTGACAGAGTGTGTGATTACTTGGGATTGCGCTGGAGAGTTACGAAAAACTCGCGCGGTGCATTCTAATCAAGTTTTTGCAGGTATTTTAGCAGCACTTAAGCTGATTAATATGCAGTTGCATGAGCTTAACTTGAAATCAGCATAAAAATAAAGCGATATCCTGACTAATACAATTAAAGATGCCAGACTCGATTGTGATTGAAGAAATAAATACCATACTGCCCCAGACTCAATGTAGGCAATGTAGTTTTCAAGGGTGTAGGCCATATGCCGTTGCTATTGCCTCAGGTGTCGCTGATATTAATCAGTGCCCACCAGGCGGTAACGAGGGTATCGTAGCACTTGCTTCATTATTGGGTGTAAATCCTAAGCCGCTAAATCCACAATATGGCGAACATAAAGTTAAAAGCGTGGCATTCATTATTGAGCAAGATTGTATAGGTTGTGTTAAATGCATCGCAGCTTGTCCTGTTGATGCCATTTTAGGCGCAGCAAAACAAATGCATACGGTTATTTCTTCTGAATGTACTGGTTGTGAGCTTTGTATTGCACCTTGTCCAGTAGACTGTATTATTTTACTTCCTCTGGAAGTTTCTATAAACGGCACTAAGCAATACGAACTAGCACAGCAGGCTAGGCAGCGTTATGAGGCTCGGTGTTTACGAAAAGAACAAGAAGTTACTGAAAAATCTGAGCGTGCAAAACAAAAAAGAGCCGCATTAGAGAAAATGAAGTTAGCCTCAGTGCTTTGAGGCTAACAAATCGAATTTTTTAAAAAGACAAGCGGTAAGTATGCTTGTTTCTGCCAAAAAGCTGCAACATCAGTTAAGCACTCTCTTCTTTATCTTCATCGCCAGCCATGTCAGAAATTTCTTTTAATCGAAAGATCGCTCTGGCATTTATACTATTTTCAGGATAAAGACCTTCTGAGTTTACTTCACCTGCGGGTTGGCCAGTGAGTAATTCCAAAGTTTCATCCACCGTGGCTACGGCATAAACTGAAAACAATCCTTGCGACACAGCATCAATAACTTCTTGCTTTAACATTAAATTTATTTTGTTGGCAGCAGGGATAATAACAGCATGCTCACCATTTAGGCCGCGTGCCTGACAAAGCCTAAAGTAACCTTCTATTTTTTCGTTAACACCACCGATGGCTTGTACTTCACCATATTGATTGATAGAGCCGGTAACGGCAAAGGCTTGCTTGATTGGTGTACGGGTTAGGGCAGAAATAAGGCAGCATAGTTCGGCTAGTGAGGCGCTATCGCCATCAATATAGCCGTAAGATTGCTCAATGGCAATACTGGCTGAAATGGCCAAAGGAAATTGCTGTGCGTAAATATGCCCTAAATAGCCGGTTAAAATCATCACGCCTTTTGAGTGAATGGCTTGTCCTAAT
Source organism: uncultured Methylococcaceae bacterium (assembly GCA_903910205.1). Taxonomy (GTDB): domain Bacteria; phylum Pseudomonadota; class Gammaproteobacteria; order Methylococcales; family Methylomonadaceae; genus Methylobacter_C. The sequence goes on from CAIVYW010000105.1 coordinate 3,401, forward strand.
TCTGCTTCCCTCTCAATATCAACAATGCCTCTGGAGCCCGGAGAAACAGTAGTGGTAATACGAGCAGGTGCACCAAAACTGCTGCCGCCTATTTCTAAAACCGTTAAGCCGTTAATTTTTCCTATCGCTATACCATCGGTATCGATAAGTATAGTACCTTCTATCATTTCATCGAGTATGGCTTGAGATAAACGGCCATTACGGTATTCTCTGGCAGTTAATGCTTGTTCTATATGAGGTCTATCGATCTCTAGGTGTTTAGCTTGCATACAAAAAAAATGGGCTTCAGCAATAATATCTAAAGAGTCTTTAATGTGAGCAGAAAAATGTTTCTGGTTTTCTGAGAGTCGGCAGCTATATTCAATAAGTCCTTCAATAGCACTACGCGTTAAAGGATTCGCTCCTGAATCCGCGGTGTGTTTAATCATTAATGACGCAAAGCCTTGCATCGACTCATTAGTGCGGGGGATATAATTGTCGAAATCAGCCAAAATTCTAAACATTTCATTAAATTCACTATCCATTTCTTCTAATAGATAATAAATGTCTCTAGAACCAATCAAAACAACTTTAATATTTAAAGGTATGATTTCTGGTTTTAGGGTCATGGTGGTAATGCCTAATTCAGAATACGGAGATTCAATTTCTATGCGTCCTGATTGTAATGCTCTTTTAAGTCCTTCCCACACAAAAGGATAGGTTAAAATCTTTTCTGCATCTAAGATCAGATAACCCCCGTTGGCTTTATGTAGGGAGCCGGCGCATATTTTTTGATAGTTAGTTATTAATGCACCTTGTTCGCTTACGTATTCAATACGACCAAATAAGTTTTGAAAAATGGGGTGGGGTTCATAAATAACGGGAGCGCCGTTTTCATATTTATTATCAATAAGTATGTTAGGTTTGTATTGTTCATTTAAAATAAGTCGCTTAGTATTGTGATCTCTAGTTTCTATGGATCGACTGGGCAATAAATAATCAGTAATGGTATTACTTAGATTTTTTTTAATTTCTGCTAAATAAGTAATAACATCATCAATGTTTTGGTATTTATCATTCAATTCAGAAAATAGCGGATCTATAGCTAAGGCTATAGTGTCATTGTCGAGATGTTTGATTTTATCGACCAATGTTCTGCGCCATTGAGGTAATTCTAATAATACTTCACCGAGATAGTCTTCTAGTGATTCAACTTTCCTATGAAATAATTCACGTTCGGATTGGGGTAGTTGGGAGAATTTCTCTTCATTAAGAGGTTTGTTTTTCTGAAGAGGAGCAAAGGTAATATTTTCACTTTCACGAAATAGGGCAATTTTATTTTTTTGTGCTTTTTTATCAACTAAATCAATTGCGCTGTTATAGCATTGACTAAATTGACGCTCTAGGGCTGATTTTTTTTGTTGATAGCCAGGGCTTTCAAAGGCAGCTGGAAAAGTTGCTAAAAGATCATCTATTAGTTTTTCAATATCTTTAGCAAATATTTGCCCCTGTTCGGCAGGTAATTCAATGGCAATAGGTTCTCTGCTATTATCAAAGTTATCGACATAAGCATAAGAGGCGGGTGCAGGCATTGTTGTGGTGAGCGTGTATAAATGATTGGTGACCATAGAGAGGCGACCAAGGCCCGGTTCCCCCATAACAAAAACATTGTACCCAGGATTGGGCATGGACACACCAAACGCAAGAGCTGATTGTGCTCTGGGTTGCCCTAGAATAGTAGTTTGGATGCGTGGAGCGATGGGAAATTCAAAACCTGTCAAGTCGATATTTAGTTTCAGAGACTCTATGGGAAGCTTTAAGGTATTAGACATGAATAAACCAGATTGCAAATAAATTTAGCATGGTAGCATTTTTATCAATGAGTTTGATAAATTACTGATACAACTATATAGGGCTGTTGCGCTTGAGATATCTACTTAACTATTTAGTGTATGAGCAAAAAATCAATCATCCTATTTTAGGTCAGAATTACTCAATGATAAATCTAATGAAATGGCTGTCATTCCAAAGATTCTGTCATGGATCTATATCTCGACTTTGGCCTTTTTTATAGATTGCGGACATAGTTGATAACATGAAAAAATATAGGGGTATTAAACGGAAAGGTTAAAACGCCATGCCAACATTACCCAATTCTGCTATAGCATTC
>CAIVYW010000106.1 GCA_903910205.1 uncultured Methylococcaceae bacterium
AGCCGGACTTTAATAACTAAAAAACAAAATCCGTTATTAAAAAAGGTCTTTTAGTAAAGAAAAAAGCCCTGTTCGACAATAAAAAACCAAAATATCAAAAGCATTTGGCAAAATACCAAAAGCAATCGGTTTGAGCTAGGTAGACTAGTCGCGTAGATTGGTAGTCCTCGGTATTTCCCCTGAGTCACTGAACATTTTTCGACGCTGCTTTAACAAGTATCGGCTACATTAAAAAAATGCACTCTAAGACCTTAAGGACTATAGCATTATTGTTTAACTATCCCTACACTAATGCCTTACAGTTTGGCGCAATAAAGAGGAATAGCATGAAATTTGAAAGTACCTTAATTGAACAACTAAGACAAGCACAACGGATTGTGTTTTTTACCGGTGCGGGTGTATCTCAAGAGAGCGGAATCCCCACTTTTCGTGATGGCCCTAGCAGTATTTGGCAACACTTTGACCCTGAGATTTATGCAACTGTGCTAGGTTTTGATAATAATCCTAGCAAAGTATGGGAATGGTATTGGGATCGACGTCAGGCTTTTAAAGCATTAGAACCTAACGCAGCTCACCATGTCATCGCTGCATGGCAAGAAAAAGCTGAAAATGTGACGGTGATTACTCAAAATATAGATGGCTTTCATCAACGCGCGGGTAACCAGTCCGTTATTGAATTACATGGTAGTTTAGCAATGGATAAATGTCGCGTTCATGGTCATTATAGTAAACATGATGTTAATAGCACATCGAGAACGCAGCCATCGTGTGCAGAATGCGGTAGTTTATTACGACCCGACGTGGTCTGGTTTGGCGAGGCATTACCTGATGAGGCTTATGATCAAGCGGAGATCGCTTGTTTTAATTGCGAGGTGTTTATTTGTATTGGCTGTTCTATGGATGTTTATCCAGCGGCAGACTTACCTTACAACGCCTCAGCCAGTGGCGCTTATCTCATACAAGTCAATCCTAATCCTACTGATTTAGATGAAATGGCTGATTGTAATTTGCAAGGTAATGCCGGAGTAGTCATGCCCGCTTTATGGCAAGCGGTGTGGGGAAATACGTATTAATTGAAGTGTTGAGGTTGCTAATTTAACATCAACAAATCTAATATTGCGCTGATTCCCAAGCAAGCTCTGCTCTCATTTTTATATACAAGTACTTTGTGCTTGGAGCAAAACAGCTTCAGCTGTTTTAGAGTGCAATAGCTGAAGCTATTGCACTGCACACGACTGTTTTCGATTAACCGTGGAAGATGAAAATAGAGTTTTGGAATGTGCCGTAACAGCCCCATAAATCAGCTTAAAGACAGCTAAGCTGATTTACGGAGTTTTAAAACAGAACGTCTTTTTATTCAGGCGCTCTAGGCGTTTCTGCAGAAGGCATATAAGAAATAGGCGCCTCTTCATCGGTATCAAAAGTGACCATTTCCCAGGCATCTTTATTTTCTAAAAGCGTTCGTAGTAATTTATTGTTTAAACCATGTCCTGATTTATAACCGGTAAATTCACCAATTAAACTATGGCCCAATAAATATAAATCACCAATGGCGTCGAGAATTTTATGCTTAACAAATTCATCCGCACAACGCAAACCATCTTCATTGATGACTTTATCGTCATCAACCACAATGGCGTTATCAAGACTTCCACCTAAGGCTAGATTATTTTCTCGCAACATCTCAATATCTTTCATGAAGCCAAAAGTTCTAGCTCGACTCACTTCTTTAACGAAAGCTGTCGATGAAAAATCCATCGTTGCGGTTTTAACATGCTCTTCAAAAGCAGGGTGTTCAAAATCGATGGTAAAAGTGACTTTAAAACCTTCAAAGGGACTAAATTCGGCCCATTTATCGCCATCCTCCACTCTGATATTACGTTTTATTCTAATATATTGCTTAGGGCAATCTTGTTCTTCTACACCGGCTGATTGCAATAGAAAGACAAAAGGGCCGGCACTGCCATCCATAATGGGCACTTCAGCAGCGCTGACATCAATAATAGCGTTATCTATACCTAAGCCTGCAAAGGCTGAGAGCAAATGTTCAATAGTCGATATTTTTACATCACCTGCCACTAACGTGGTTGATAACACGGTTTCACCCACATTTTCAGGGGTTGCGTGAATAACAACCGGCACCTCAAAATCTACTCGACGAAATTTAATGCCTGTATTAGGTTCTGCAGGACGTAAAGTTAAATATATTTTTTCGCCAGTATGCAAGCCTACACCTGTAGCCCTAATAGTGTTTTTTAAAGTTCGTTGTTTAATCATAAGTAAATAAAACCGAATAGAGGGTGAAGCAAAATATAGGTAATATTACCATACTTATGCTCTAGTGAGACTGAATCATGCCATTATGTTAATAGCGCAAGCTGTTTAAAGAGCAGGAATCAACCATGTTATGTTCGGATAAAAAACAGCTAAAGCTGTTTTACTCCAATCTATGCCGTTATTAGAACCGTAAACTAAACGATTAGAATAACTGTAAGGCCAACATAATAGCATCTTCACGGCCATTTTCTGCTGGATAATAGCCTTTTCTTATACCAATTTCGTTAAAGCCCATATCTTCATAGAGAGCAATGGCATGGATATTAGTAGGTCTTACTTCTAAAAAAACTGATTCGGCTTTGCCTCTGGCAATGCTGATGAGATGTTCTAGCATTTTACGGCCTACACCTTGTTTTTGCTCTGTAGGGTCTACAGAAAGATTAAGGATATGCGCTTCACCTACGGCCATCGACAATAAACTGTAACCTAACACTTTATTATCAAATTCGCAGACCCAGCAACTATATCCTGCTTTAAAACAGTCGGTAAAAATATCTTCTTCCCAAGGAAATAAATAGTTTTTTCTTTCTATTGCTAATACTGCCGGTAAATCACCATGGGTCATGATGCGTAAACGCAGCAGATCTTTTTTTTGTACGGAATCAGGAAACACTTTAGCGTAGAACTCCTTGTCTGCATCGTAAATTATCACGCTCTTGATTTTGTCTACCCAGCCACGCATAGTTAACCTTCATTATTAAGTATTTGTTTCGCAAAACATAAATCCTGCCATGCTTGACGCTTTTCTAATAAAGAGCGCAGTAAATAAGCCGGATGTTCAACGACAACAACGGGGATTTTATTAATATAGTGACATTGACCTCTAAGACTCGCTAAAGGTTGTCGTGTTTTTAATAAGGCTTGGGCAGCCTTATCACCAATTGCCAGTATTATTTTTGGCTGCATAAGCGCTTGCTGAGTCATGAAGTTTTCCATACAAATCTGATCAGTGTCATGATTGAGCGCTTTACAAGCAACCAAGGGAACAATAAAAACGTCTTCGACATTTAACTCTATCGCTCGTAACATTTCTGCTAATAATAAACCGGCCTTCTTTTCAAAAGGCAGATCTTGCATATCGTCTGTGCTAGTCGCTGCAACAACCAGTAACCAATCAGCCTGTTGATTACCCACACCCAATAACGGTTGAACAGAGGGATCACATAAGCACAGCTCAGTATTAATACTCTGCGTTAAATCAACCGGCTCTATCATCTCCGATTGATAAGCAAGGCCTGTCGATACCGCGCTCTTTCTTGGCACCCAGACATCAATACCCATTGCTGCCAAATATTGCAAACGCAAGGCATTATCCAAGTTCAATCTCCAAGGACGTTAAGCTTGAATCTTAAACATCACCTTGTTGAGGATGCCTACGTTTATCAGGGCTATGTAACTTATTAATGGCATTAATATAGGCTTTAGCAGAAGCGATGACTATATCGGTGTCAGCCCCTAAGCCATTAACGATACGTCCTGATTTTTCAAGGCGTACAGTGACCTCGCCTTGCGCATCAGTGCCATTAGTAATGTTGTTAACCGAATACAGTTCTAAGATCGCTTCAGACTTAACCAGTTTTTCAATGGCTTTCAAGCTGGCATCAACGGCACCGCCCCCATCAGAACTACCGGTTACTTCTTTATTAACTATGCGCAGTGTCACGGTAGCATTAGGAATTTCACCGGTCTCTGAACAGACTTTTAAGGCAATTAATTTGACATATTCGTCTTCTGCCTTAAAACCGGCTTCTGAAATGAGCGCTTGTAAATCTTCATCGAAGATCTCATGCTTTTTATCGGCTAATTGTTTAAATCGAGCAAACGCCTCATTTAATTCTTCTTCAGAGCCGAATTCTGAACCCAATTCAGTGATACGACTCTTAAAGGCATTTCTACCCGAATGCTTACCTAACACCATGCGATTAGCAGACCAACCCACATCTTCGGCGCGCATAATCTCATAAGTTTCACGACTTTTTAATACACCATCTTGATGAATGCCGGCTTCATGAGCAAAGGCATTAGCACCAACAATCGCTTTATTAGGTTGTACAGGAAATCCAGTAATGGATGATACTAGCTTTGAGCAGGTCAAAATTTCTCGAGTATCTATACGCGTTTGACAAGTAAATACGTCATGACGTGTGCGTACAGCCATTACCACTTCTTCTAGTGAAGCATTGCCAGCACGTTCACCTAAACCATTAATCGTACATTCAACCTGACGAGCGCCATTCATAACGGCTGCCAAGGAATTAGCCACGGCTAAGCCTAAATCATTATGGCAATGCACAGAAAAGATGGCTTTATCCGAGTTAGGAATACGCGCAATTAAATTGGCAATGGTCGCGCCAAATTGCGAAGGTACACTATAACCTACGGTATCCGGTATATTCAGTGTAGTGGCACCAGCATTGATAACCGCTTCCAATATGCGACACAAGAAATCTTCATCCGAACGCCCAGCATCTTCAGGTGAAAATTCAACATCATCTGTGTATTGTCTGGCGCGTTTGACCGCTTTAACCGCATGTTCTATCACTTGTTCGGGCGACATCTGCAACTTCATTTGCATATGTATAGGTGAAGTCGCAATAAAAGTATGAATGCGTGAACGATTTGCATTTTTAAGTGCGAGTCCTGCACGGTCTATATCTTTATCGAGCGCACGCGCCAAACCACAGACAATACTGTCTTTTATAACACTAGCGACCGCTTGTACTGATTCAAAATCGCCGGGACTTGCCGCTGGAAAACCGGCTTCAATAACGTCTACTTTTAGACGTTCCAAGGCTTTGGCTATTCTGACTTTTTCATCACGAGTCATCGAGGCGCCGGGGCTTTGTTCGCCGTCGCGCAGGGTGGTATCAAATATAATTAAATGGTCTTTCATAAAAACTCCATTCATGGAGATAAATCAACGTTTAAATTGATATCAATTAATAAGGTGGGATTTCACTAGCTTTTGAAAAAAGATAATCGCCCGTCAGGGCAATAATCTTAAAGAGAGGGTTAGCCTTACACTGCCTTGGTTTTTAATAGCGTTAGCCATTGATAGCTACAAAATATGAGTGGTATAGAATAATCATAGGCTGTGACTATACGCGAATGGCCTTAGGCTCTCAAGCAGATTTTACTAATTTAGACCTTGCTCTACGCTTACGTGCAACCAATGTGACTACCGGCCCTGAAATCGCATAGATCAAGAATAACAAAAACAACATGGTTTGTGGTTGAGCCATTACAAAGGCAATCGCTAACATAACCGCAATCGCTACAAAAAAAGGCACTTTACCTTTTAAATCGATGTCTTTAAAGCTGGAGTACCTAAAATTACTCACCATCAATAAACCGGTACTCATGGTTAAGATGACCGCAGGATACTTTATGATTTCTATGGAATAGCCATATTCTAAACAAATCAACACAAAGCCAGCAAGTATTGCTGCTGCCGCAGGACTTGGCAAGCCTTGAAAGTAACGCTTATCAGCTGAGGTTAATTGCGTATTAAAACGCGCTAATCTTAATGCACCACCCGCCATATGAACAAAAGCAGCAAATAGACCTAATTTACCCAGACTTGAAAAAGCCCATAAATACATCACTAAAGCGGGAGCAGCACCAAAGGAAACCATATCCGATAAGCTATCATATTGAGCGCCAAAGTCGCTTTGGGTATTAGTCAAACGAGCCACACGTCCATCGAGGCCATCTAAAATCATGGCTATAAAAATAGCCATCGCTGCGGTTTCAAAGCGACCGCCCATTGCTGAAGTAATGGCATAAAAACCTGCAAATAAAGCACCTGTAGTAAACAAATTAGGCAATAAATAAATGCCACGACGGCGAAGTATGGTGCTTTTTTCTAAATTCATTCTTCAATTAGTCCTTAAGGTTTTAAAAACGGTTGTCAAGCTGTACTTAAAGCGTTCAGGGCTACAAAAAAAGCTAACCTAAAGTAACCGCAAAAAATAAAATACCCCTATAGGATGTGCCAAACGATAGTGAAGCGCATCGCTCTATCATAGTGATGCGCTTCACTGCCGCTTGGCACATCCTATAAAATTGGGGGGGTTATTATTACGTCTTACCTAACTTAAGCACCACAACAAGCAAGGACGAAGTCCCAGAGAAATCAATAATGGGTGAATTATACAATGACCCTTTGACATCCTCCCCACCTGAAGGAAGGGGATTCCTAGTTTCCTAAGAGTGAGTAGGTA
>CAIVYW010000107.1 GCA_903910205.1 uncultured Methylococcaceae bacterium
CTCCATGATTACTCTACCGAATTATTATCAAGTAATAAAATGGCTTTATTTGTTGAAGAATTAAGTAATAGATATCCTGATAGAATTGTTATTTTTGATTCACCGCCCTTATTAGCCGCAACTCAAGGCGAAGTTTTAGCTCGCTTAGTAGGGCAGGTTGTACTCGTTGTCGAAGCCGAACAAACTCAGAAAAATGTAGTCTTGGAATCAGTTGCGAAACTAGCTGCTTGTGATGTTGTATTAGCTGTATTTAATAAGACCAAGAAAAACATGGATATTAATTATTATGGCTATGGCTATGGTTATGGCTATGGTCATTATGCGCATTAGATTTTCATATAGCTTACGCTGCACGTATAAACAGAATTCATTACCGTCAAATATGAAATTACAATTAAAAGCGCCTTTTTGCATACCTTATTGTAACTTTATATCAGTTGCACTGGTATTTAGGTTGATTTTTACTACCGCTAATTTATACATAGTTTTTTTTAGTCATCAGGCTCATGCCATCAGTTGGACTCTTAATAAGACCATTCAGGCTCAAGAAATTTATTCTGACAATATTGCTTTAGCGCCTTCTGGTAGTCAGCAGGGGGCTTTCGTTGAAGCGATAAATCCAGTCGTTATGATTACAGGACAATCCCCCTTATCGAATATGAACCTTAATTATAGAATGCAGAATTTATATAACGCTGGCGGCAATAACAGCCTCAATACCTATAATCAATTACAATCTAGTTCACGCAGTACCTTTATTCCCAATACCTTATTTCTAAACTCAACCAGCTCTATCAGTCAGCAAAACATTAATAATAACCAGATAGGGGCGAGTAACATAAATGGCTCAAGCAACAGTAGCAATGTTTATACTTTCGGGCTTACGCCCATATGGACACCTTATATTTCTAACTACGCTAATGGCTCTTTTCAAGTTAATGCCAACACGATGGCAACCAGTTCTAATGCAAGTTCGTTTTCCAATAGTACGTTAACACCTATTTCAAACACGTTTAATCTTGCAGAAACCATGAGACTCAATAGTGGTACATATTTTCAGCGTGTTAGATGGAATTTAGCCTTTAATAACAATGAAAGCTATGTTGCGACCGGCAAAAATGTAAGTTATCAGAATTCAAGCGCAAGAATTTCTATTCCATTTAATGCCTATTTTAATGTCTTTACCCAAGGTGGTTATAGCAGCACGAGTTATCAATCATCAACCGGAACGAGTAATAACGGTGCTTATTACACGGCTGGTGGACAATGGCAGCCCAGTCAAATTTTTAGTCTTACCGTTGGCGCAGGAAACAATAGTTATGCTACCGTTTTTATTTCACCGATGCCTCGATTAACGTGGACAACCACGTATAGTGATAATTCTATAGGTACCAGTTTTGGACAATCATCCACCGCAACATCTATGGCAAGTACAAAGACTTCAGCTAGCAATACGGCGGCTACTTCAGGAATAGGGGGTAGCGGAAATTCGGGACAAAACTGGCAAACAGCCTTGCATTATCAGGCAGCAAGGTCAACGTGGAGCTTAACGCATATAAATACCACGACGACATCACAGCAAATATTAGCTCAAAATCAACAGTTAGTTAATCCGGTCACTAATCTTGGCCCTAATCAATATATTATTAATAATCCTATCTTAACTAATAATGTCATTGTTTCAACCGCGTGGAATTTGTCTGTCTCTTTCAACCCAGGAAAAAGCACGGTAACGCTCAATGCTTATGATCAAGATTATACTTATTTAAATAGTAATAAGAATAATCAAAAGGTCATTGGAGTTAGTGGTAACTGGAGTTGGCCGTTTGCAAGTAAAACAAGTTTATACCTTAGACCCACATGGCAAACTATTACTAATCAAGGCACGGCTAACAGCGAATATTACAGGGCGACAGTTGGTTTGAATCGTACCATTACACCTACGTTAAATGGCATACTTGAATTTCAACATATGAATAAGTCATCAAATATGAGTACTATTAATGAGCTAAGCCCAATAAGTGGTTATCAAGAGAATAGGGTAACCGCTACACTTTCTATGAGATTTTAATTATGTATGATGGTTTCTATAATTTAAGTAAAAAACCTTTTCAGTTAACTGCGGACAGCGACTTCTTTTTTAATAGCGCTGTACATAAACGAGCCTTAGCTTATATGCGTTATGGATTAACTCAAGGTGAAGGTTTTGTTGTTGTTACTGGTAAGCCTGGTACTGGTAAAACCATGCTGGTTAAACAATTAGTAGCCAGCTTGAATAACGAAAATATAACGATAGGCATCATGGTGTCATCTCAAGTAGGTGCAGATGATTTACTAAAAATAATATCAGCAACTTTTGGTCTTTCTTATGAGGGTGAAGATAAGTCGACGCTTTTAACACGCATAGAATGTTTTTTTATTCAGCAAGCGATGGAAGGAAAAAGAGTTTTGATGATAGTCGATGAAGCGCAAAACCTTCCTAAAGATGCTTTAGAAGAGTTACGGATGTTGTCTAATTTTGAGTTATCAGGAAAATCTCTTTTTCAGACTTTTTTAATAGGTCAGCAACAATTAAGTGAAGCTTTATTATTACCTGAAATGGAACAATTAAAACAACGTATTGTTGCTACCTATCAATTAAAAGCTTTAAATACTGAAGAAACAAAAAACTACATATTATTTCGATTAGAAAAAGCAGGTTGGCAACATACACCTCAGTTTGAAGATAATATTTTTAATACCATTTGTTCATATACTCAAGGTATACCTAGGTGTATTAATACGCTATGCGATAGAGTTTTACTGTTTGGTTATCTTGAAGAATTAAAAGTCATTGATTTATCGGCTATTGAAAAAGTCATCGTAGATATTGAAGAAGAGTCATCTTTGACTAACCATAAATTACAAGATCTCACGACTAAATCTAGCGTCCTGAAAAATACTTTTGAAGAACGTATTTCTAGCTTAGAACAGAGCGTTATTGAGTTGCAAAAAACTATCGCTAAGGAACGTATCTTATTGCGTAAAGCCATTTTTTTACAGTTGGATATGGACGCCAGTTATGAAGAGCCCCTATAAATTATAGCCATAATGCATTTAATCTTAAGTCGCTTCCTATGAAAAAAAACAAAACAAATGCTTTAACTATTGATGTAGAAGATTACTTTCAAGTATCTGCCTTTGAACCTTATATTGCTAAAGATCAATGGGATAGTCTGCCCCATAGGGTTGAAAAAAACACTCATAACATATTGGATATGTTAGATGAGAAACAAGTAAAGGCTACTTTTTTTACCTTAGGCTGGATTGCTGAACGTTATCCTGGAATAGTTCAGCGCATCGTATCAGATGGACATGAATTAGCCTGTCATGGTTATGAGCACATCAGAGTCACCGAACAGAGTCCAGATCAATTTAGATCAGATGTTTATAAAGCAAAGACTATCCTAGAACAATTAAGCGGAAAAGAAATTAACGGTTATCGAGCGGCAAGTTACTCCATTAATGCCAGTAATCTATGGGCTTTACATGTTCTGCAAGAGCTTAACTTTAAATATAGCTCCAGTATCTATCCCGTTAAACATGATTTATATGGCATACCCGATGCGCCTAGATTTATGTTTGAACCAATATCACATAATGATTTTAAAGAAATTCCTATTACAACGATTCGATTGGCTAATAAAAATTGGCCATGCGGAGGAGGGGGGTTTTTTAGATTTTATCCTTATGCCTTATCCAAATGGGCGTTAAATCGAGTTAACAATCAAGACCAACAGGCTGCTATTTTTTATTTTCATCCGTGGGAAATAGATCCTAAGCAACCTAGGCAACAAGGTTTACGTTTAAAAACACGTACACGACATTATTTAAACTTAGAAAGAATGGAGCCTAGAATAAAACAGCTATTAACTGATTTTAACTGGGATACCATGGAAAATGTATTTCATATTCAAAGGTCAACACTATGATTAAAACACTCACTATTGACGATTACTCACGCTGGGATCACTTTGTTAACGAAAACAATGACGCTACTTTTTTTCATCAGGCTGGTTGGCAGGATGTTATAAGTAAAGCTTTTGGACATCAGACCTATTATATTTATGTTGAAAATAATGGTCAGATTACCGGCATATTGCCTTTGGTACATATTAAGAGTTTATTTTTTGGCAATAGCTTAGTGTCAATTGCTCCTTGTGTTTATGGTGGCATCATCGCTAATGATGAAGCATCTTATATAAAACTCGATCAAGAATCACGCCGCTTGGCTACTGCACTAGGGGTAGATTACTTAGAAATGAGAAATAAAGTTCAAAAAACCCCAGAAAGACCGTACAAAGAGCTTTATGTTTCTTTTAGAAAAGAGCTAGACGCTGACGTTGAAAAAAACTTTTTAGCGATACCCAGAAAACAACGAGCTATGGTAAGAAAAGGCATAGAAGCCGGCTTAAATAGCGTGATAGATAAAGACGTTAATAGGCTTTACAGCGCTTATTCTGAAAGTGTTAGAAATCTGGGTACACCGGTTTTTTCAAAAAAATATTTTCAAATCCTTAAGGATGTTTTTTCTGATCAATGTGAAATACTCACTGTGCTGCATAACGGTTATTTAGTTGCCAGTGTCATGAGCTTTTATTTTAAAGATCAAGTATTACCTTACTATGGTGGTGGTACAAAATTAGCCAGAACTCTTAAAGGCAATGATTTTATGTATTGGGAGGTCATGCGCCGTGCGGTAGAAAAAGGCTATAAAGTTTTCGATTATGGGCGTAGTAAAATCGGTACCGGTTCTTATGATTTTAAAAAGAATTGGGGCTTTAAAGCTGAACCTATATTTTATGAATTTTATCTAGTGAATGCCAAGACCGTACCCGATATCAATCCACTTAATCCTAAATACCGATATTTTATTGCTGCTTGGAAACACTTGCCTCTAGCAGTTAGTCAATGGATAGGCCCTTGGTTATCAAAAGATTTAAGCTAACTTCAACCAATTATCATTATGCAAGATTTATTATTTCTAGCGCACCGCATCCCTTATCCACCTAATAAAGGCGATAAGATACGCTCCTATCATTTATTAAAGTATTTAAGCGTAAACTACAAAGTGCATCTGGGGACTTTTATTGATGACCCCGATGATTGGCAATACACCGACAAACTCAATAATCTGTGTGCAAGCACTTGTTATATCGGGCTTAATACCTTGCACGCTAAAATAAAAAGCTTATCAGGGTTAGTCACCAATAAACCCTTGAGCTTACCTTACTATAAAAATAAGCGCATGCAAGCGTGGGTTAATCAAACAATAGACTCTCATTCTATTAGTAAAGTACTCATATTTTCATCTGTTATGGCGCAATTTATTAATAAAGAGCAGGGTGTTGATATGATCATTGATTTTGTTGATGTCGATTCTGACAAGTGGCTGCAATATGCACAGCAAAATACAGGTCTTAAGCAATGGATTTATCAACGCGAAGCCCATTACTTATTTAACTATGAAAGAACCATAGCAGAGCAGAGTAAGCTATGTTTTTTTGTATCAGAACAAGAAGCGACCTTATTCAAATCACTGGCTCCTGAAGTTAGTCATAAAGTCACCCATATTAACAATGGCGTAGATACTGAATACTTTTCGCCAGAACTAAGCATTAGCTCACCTTATGCCGAAGATGATCAGATTATTGTCTTTACAGGCGCTATGGATTATTGGGCTAACGTAGATGCTGTTATATGGTTTGCTAAGGCTATTTTTCCATTAATCAAAAAACAACGGCCATCTGTAAAATTTTATATCGTAGGGTCAAAGCCGACTAAAGAGGTATTAAGCTTAGCTAATAATGCCATCGTTATAACAGGAGCAGTTGATGATATAAGGCCCTATATTGCTCATGCCTATTTAGTAGTGGCTCCTTTAAGAATAGCACGAGGCATACAAAATAAAATTTTAGAAGCAATGGCTATGGAAAAATATGTAGTGGCTACAACGGCTGCTATGGAAGGTATCTTAAATCAACAAGACCTTGCCGTTTCTGTTGCTGATAGCATTGAACTTATAGCCAGTGAAATTATTACGCAATTACAAAAAAACTTACCCACATATCAAAATCGTGATTTTGTACAAAGCATGTTTAGTTGGGAGCATAACGTCAAGCAGTTATTAAGCTTATTACAACATCAGTAAGACATCATGAATCAGTAGAGAGATCATGACATCAGTAACCTTCAAACAGGAATAGCAGCTATGTGTGGAATTGTTGGCATCTTTGATCTCAAAGAAAAACGAGAAATCAATCGGGATTTATTGTCGCGTATGAATGAAAGTCAACATCATCGTGGCCCCGATGAAGGTAATTTACATATTGAAGAGGGTTTAGGTTTAGGGCATCGTCGATTATCGATTATTGATTTGAGTAGTGGTCAGCAACCCATGATCAGTAATGATCGCAATACGGTGCTTAGCTATAATGGTGAAGTTTATAACTTCTTAGACTTGAAAAAAGAACTAGAAGAATTAGGCTATCAGTTTAAAACCCATTGTGATACCGAAGTAATTTTATATGCTTGGCAAGCGTGGGGAGAAACTTGTGTAGAAAGGTTTCGTGGCATGTTTGCTTTTGCAATTTGGGACAGAAACAAACAAACCTTATTTCTAGCTAGAGATCGCTTAGGTGTTAAGCCCTTATATTATGCTGAATTGACTAGCGGTTACTTCATTTTTAGTTCCGAATTAAAAGCACTCAAACAGCATCCGGACTTGCCAAAAATATTTGATGCTACGGCCATCGAAGATTATTTTGGTTTTGGTTATATTCCTGATCCGAAAACCATTTATAAAAACGTCTACAAATTAGAACCTGGTTTTTGCTTGACCCTAACGCGTGGCCATCCTAACTATCAGCCTAGACAATATTGGAATCTATGTTTTACACCTAGACCACCACAAGATGAACCATCAACAGGCGAAGAACTCATAGAGCGCTTACGCGAAGCCGTTAAAATACGAATGGTCGCGGACGTACCTTTAGGCGCTTTTTTATCAGGCGGCGTCGATTCCAGTGCCATCGTCGCTATGATGGCGGGCTTATCTAAAGATCCTGTTAATACTTGCTCTATATCGTTTGGTGATCCTGCTTATAATGAATCAAAATTTGCCGCACAAGTGGCCGAACGTTATCACACTCAACATCGCGTAGAACAAGTTAATGCCGATGATTTTAGTTTAATCGATCAATTAGCAGGACTCTACGATGAACCTTATGCTGATAGCTCGGCATTACCGACCTATAGAGTCTGTGAACTGGCTAAAAAGCAAGTGACCGTTGTTTTATCAGGAGATGGTGGCGATGAAAACTTAGCCGGCTATCGACGTTACCGTTGGCATAAATACGAAGAACAAATGCGATCTTGGTTACCTGCTAGCATTAGAAAACCGGTGTTTGGCTTGTTAGGACAGGTCTATCCTAAAGCAGATTGGGCACCTAAGCTGTTTAGGGCTAAATCAACTTTTGAGTCTATCTCGCGAGATTCATTAGAAGGTTATTTTCATAGTGTTTCGTCCTTATCCAATGAATTACGCAATCAGTTGTTTAGCCCACAACTAAAGCAAGAGTTGCAAGGCTATCATGCTATTGATGTTTTTAAACGCCACGCAGCTAAGGCACCGACAGATAATCCCTTATCCTTAGTTCAATATTTGGATATAAAAACTTATTTGCCGGGTGATATTTTAACTAAAGTCGACAGAGCCAGCATGGCTCATGCCTTGGAAGTTAGAGTGCCATTATTGGATCATCAATTAGTCGAATGGATGGCAGGACTAGCCCCCGACATGAAACTTAATGGCCGAGTCGGTAAATATATCTTTAAAAAATCCTTAGAAGCTTATTTACCTGATGATATTTTATATAGACCTAAAATGGGCTTTGCCGTACCGTTAGATGCTTGGTTTAAAGGTCCGTTAAAACAAAAAGTCAGAGCAGCTTTATTGGGAGATACCATGACACAATGTGGCTTGTTTAACCAATTGTTTATAGAACACATGATCAATCAACATCAAAGTGGTTTAAAAGATTACAGTACACCTATTTGGTCATTACTCATGTTTGAAGCATTTTTAAGAACAAATAGTTAATCTCGACTTTGTCCATTTAGGCAGTAGCTGTCAATCGATCTAGCAATGCTTCCAATTCACCACGTGGTAATTTGCAATACTCAGCATCGTTTTCTGAGTTGTTCAAATACTTTTGGCTCCAAATAGCCCGACGTACAAAAG
>CAIVYW010000108.1 GCA_903910205.1 uncultured Methylococcaceae bacterium
CAAAGGTAACGGAGAAAAAATCAGGTGAAAGTTCTGCAAGTTTGCTATAAACCTGCTGCAGAGTTACCGCACCTTCCGGTGATTTAGGGGGGTAAAATTCAAAACTGTATAGCGGGGCGTTATTTTGTTGTGTCTGCATGTTAATAGTGTAGATATAAGGTTGGGTTAGCGTAGTCTAACCCAACAATAAGCCGTTAAATAGTGGGCTATACTACACCTGATCGCTTATTAATCAATAACGATAATGATCTGCTTTGTAAGGACCTGCAACAGGTACGTTGATGTATTTAGCCTGCGCATCAGTTAATACCGTAAGATTCACACCGATTTGTTGTAAATGTGATCTTGCGACTTTCTCGTCTAATATTTTAGGTAAGATGTAAACTTCATTCTTGTAACTGGCTGAGTTCTTCCATAACTCGATTTGCGCCAATACTTGATTGCAAAATGAGTTAGACATCACAAAGCTTGGATGTCCTGTTGCACAACCTAGATTGACTAAGCGGCCTTCAGCTAAAATAATCAGACGCTTTCCATCAGGGAAAATAACATGATCGACTTGAGGTTTGATATTTTCCCATTCATATTGACGTAATGAGGCAATTTCAATTTCAGCATCAAAATGACCTATGTTACAAACAATGGCTTGATCCCGCATGGCCAACATGTGTGCATGCGTGATAATGCTGAAGTTTCCTGTTGCTGTCACAAAGATATTAGCTATAGGTGCAGCTTCTTCCATAGTAACGACACGGAAACCTTCCATTGCCGCTTGTAGTGCGCAGATAGGATCGATTTCTGTAATCAAAACTGTTGCACCTAAACCACGCAATGATTGCGCGCAGCCTTTACCTACATCACCGTAGCCGCAGACGACGGCAATTTTTCCGGCAATCATAACGTCCGTGGCACGCTTAATGCCATCGACTAAAGATTCGCGGCAACCGTATAAGTTATCAAACTTTGATTTAGTAACCGAATCGTTGACATTAAACGCGGGCACTTTTAGCGTACCGTTAGTTACCATTTCATACAGACGCAATACGCCTGTGGTGGTTTCTTCAGATAAGCCTTTTACATCGGCCATTAATTCAGGGTAGTTGTTGTGCATTAAGGTGGTTAAATCACCGCCATCATCCAGAATCATATTAGGGCGCCAGCCCTCTATGCCGTCAATAGTTTGAGCAATACACCATTCTGCTTCTTGTTCAGTTTCGCCTTTCCAAGCGAAAACAGGGATGCCTGCTGCGGCAATAGCGGCTGCGGCATGATCTTGGGTAGAGAAAATGTTGCATGATGACCAGCGCACTTCTGCACCTAAAGCAGTCAGCGTTTCAATTAAAACCGCTGTTTGTATGGTCATGTGCAGGCAACCGGCAATGCGTGCGTCTTTTAGCGGTTGTTCTTGGCCATATTCTTTACGTAAGGCCATTAAGCCTGGCATTTCGGTTTCGGCTATATTGATTTCTTTACGGCCCCAGGCTGCTAAAGAAATATCGGCAATTTTATAATCTTGAAAACTCATCTGTATTCCTGTGTTAGCGTTTAATTAAAGACCTGCCGCATCTTTTAATGCGTCAACCTTGTCTGTTTTTTCCCAGCTAAAGCTGTCTTCGGTACGACCA
>CAIVYW010000109.1 GCA_903910205.1 uncultured Methylococcaceae bacterium
AACCCAGTGCATGGCAGCGTTTAAAGCACCCGACGCAAAACGCAAGGTGTCTATGCGCTCATCACTCAACTGGTAGGATAAGCGCAATGGCCGTTCTATAGTGATACGACGGTAACCAAACTCAAAGGTGTTAAAAATTTTACTGGCAAAGGTTTTAGCCGCTTCGGTTTTTGAATTAGCGGACTGGCGGCCACGATTACTTTTTAGTTCAGTGGGCTTATCCAATTCATGCGCATCAACCACAGAAAAACTGCCAAAGGTGCGAATGATGGTAGCAATATCTGATTCATCCATCACATTGCGTTTTGAACCTAAGGATTTTCGCATTTTTCCGCACAGATTAACGCCGTTAATTAACTGTACTTTACCTTTACGCTCAAGCGCTTTTTTATTGGACAGCACCCACACATAGGTTGATATGCCGGTGTTGTAAAACATATCGGTAGGCAGTGCGACGATGGCTTCTAATAAATCAGCTTCTAAGATATAGCGACGTATCTCTGATTCACCCGAACCTGCACCACCGGTAAATAAAGGCGAGCCGTTAAGAATAATACCAATACGTGCGCCGCCATCGGCTGCATCACGTAATTTGCTAAGTAAATGCAATAAGAATAATAGCGAGCCATCAGAAACTCTTGGTAAGCCTGGACCAAAACGGCCATCAAAACCCTTAAGGCTATTTTCATCTTTAATGTCAGACTCAATCTTTTTCCAATCTACACCAAAAGGTGGATTAGATAACATGTAATCAAATTTATCGGCATACAGTTGGTCATTGGATAAGGTATTGCCGAGTTTAATATTTCTAACTTCTTGGCCTTTAATAAGCATGTCGGCTTTGCAAATGGCATAGCTCTCTGGATTCAGCTCTTGGCCATAGCCACGCATCACCGCTTGTGGGTTCAATTCATGAACATATTCCATACCCGATGATAAAAAGCCGCCCGTACCGGCTGTTGGATCGTAGATGGTGCGAATGATACCTGCTTTGGTCAGCGCCTCATCATCTTCCATAAACACCAGCGCAGTGGTTAAGCGCACAATATCACGCGGCGTAAAGTGCTCACCAGCCGTATCATTTGAGCTTTCAGCAAAGCGGCGAATCAGTTCTTCAAACACCAAGCCCATCTCATGATTGGAAATGGCTTTAGGGCTTAAATCAGTTTGCCGAACTTTTTGGACAATTTTATAAAGTAAATTGGCATCGTTGAGCTGAGCAATAAACTCGTTGAATTTAAAGTGCTCAAAAATCTCGCGAGCATCTTTTGAAAAGCCCTGAATATAAGCTTCCAGATTAGCAGCAATGCCTGCTTCTCCTAGTGTGGACAAATTCATTTTTGAGATGTTGTAAAACGATAAGCCACCTGTTGCTCTCAGCAGCAGTTTTTCCTGCGCTTCTTCTGGCAGATTCATGGCTTGTACTTTTTCAACCTGTGCAAGCACGGCTTCTTTGCTATCTTCTAATACACCTTCAAGACGACGTAATAAAGTAAATGGCAGAATGATGCGGCCGTACTGGCTTTGTCTAAAGTCGCCACGCAGTAAATCGGCTAAAGACCAGATGAAGGCCGCTAAGTTATTAGTATTTTGTGTCATCGTTTATTGTATTGTCGTTTAATGCCAAGTGTAACTGGCTATTAGTAGGGATTACTCGCTCAGATTAACGACATAGTTATGAACAAGGTATCCTGCTATAGACAAAGTCAATTTGAGATTTAGTTTGCCGAAATCGAATATTGCTTTAGACGCCCAAAAATCAGTCAACAAAGACGTTAATAAAACGCCACGTTACTGTTAGCTTAGCAAGCTCTATAGGGAAGATATTAGTTGAACATCATCAAGTTGATGAAAGTTGGCTGGTGCCCCAAAGTGGATTCGAACCACCGACCTGTCCCTTAGGAGGGGACCGCTCTATCCAGCTGAGCTATCAGGGCAATAACGAGATTTTACCATAAATAGACGCGTCTATACGTCCAATTTAAGATTTGTTTATTTTTTAACCTGGTGGCCACTTCATTTGCCTACCGCCAAGCAGATGCAAATGCAAATGAAAAACCTCTTGCCCGCCTTGTGAGTTACAGTTAAAGACTGTTCGATAACCGTGTTCTGATAAGCCTTCTTGTTTAGCTAATTTAATGGCAGTCTGTAATAACTGCCCAGCCAGCAAGGTGTCTTCTAAATCATTTAAGGTGGCAATATGAACCTTAGGCACAATTAATAGGTGGACTGGCGCTTGAGGGTTAATGTCTCTAAAGGCTAAGACGGTCTCGTCTTCAAAAACTATATCTGGCTTAATTTCGCCAGCAACCATTTTACAAAATAAACATGAGCTCATGGTATTACCCTTATTCATTGATTAAATCAGCTGGAGTAAAACTGCTTTATGTTTTATCTGCAATAGCTAAAGCTATTGCACTCCACTACGCTACGCTAAACGCTTGGCGTTAATTACTTAAGAAATTTCTCTACGGCCATTAAAAGCATGTGACAGAGTACCACTATCTATAAACTCTAATTCGCCGCCCATAGGTACGCCATGAGCAATTCGACTCGCTGGCACTTGATGTTTTTTGGCGACTTCACCAATAAAATAGGCCGTTGCTTCACCTTCTACGGTTGAATTAGTTGCTAAGATTAATTCTTTAATTTCACCCGAAGATAAACGCTGCTCCAATAAATCTAGGCCCAACTGATCAGGGCCTATGCCATCTAAGGGCGATAATCGACCATGCAAGACAAAATAATGACCTTTAAAGACGGTCGCTTGATCAATAACCCAGACATCAGCAGAACTTTCTACAATACAAAGAACCGAACTATCTCTGGAGTTATCAGTACAAACCTCACAGAGAGTCTGTTCGGTAAAGGTACGACACTGCTGACAATGGCCTATCTTATCAATGGCATCCACTAACGTTTCAGCCAGTATCTTTGCACCATTACGATTACGCTGAAGCAAATAAAACGCCATACGCTGGGCTGTTTTAGGACCCACACCCGGCAATATACATAGATTTTGTATTAACTGCCCCAATAAGCCTTTGCTTTGCATATCAGAAAGGTAATTGAAATCCAGGAGGTAAAGGAAGACCTGCGGTAATACCGGCCATTTTTTCTTTTTTCATTTTGCCTACTTTATTAACGGCATCATTAATAGCGGCAGCCACTAAGTCTTCGAGCATGTCTTTATCGTCAGCCAGTAAAGAGGCGTCAATGGTTACTTTTCTGGCTTCTCGCTTACCCGTCATGACGATAGTCACTAAACCACCGCCCGATTCTCCTAACACTTGCATCTGTGATAGCTCTTCCTGAGCGGCTTTAAAATCTTCCTGCATTTTTTGAGCTTGCTGCATGATATTGCCTAGGGCATTCTTCATTTTCTTACCTTTAATGTTGTAGTAGTGTTATATCGGCTCTGTAGTGCCAGGCAATATCCGTGCATCAAAGTGTTCTTTTAAAGCCAGAACATTAGGATCGGAATTTATCGCGTCAACAGCGGCTTGCTGCTTATCTTCACGCTCTTTAATTAACAGCACTGCTGGAGTTACTAGCGTGTTTTTTTTTTCTTTAATAACTAACTTAACAGCGCTGCCACGGTAAGCTTGTAAGGCTTTTTGTAGTGCTTGTTCTGCTCGTGCAGACCGAATATGACTTGGATCTATAATCAAGGTACAAACGTTATCATCAATAGCATCTAATACACAATTATTGGCAAATTCTCTAGTGAAACCATCGAGTTTCATAGCCACTATCATCGACAGCCAATCATTAGCGTCTGTAGGCTCAGCCGCTCTCTTAGGTGGCTGTGATATCGCTACACTAGGCGTAGCAGGACGTTGTTCAGTGATAGCGACAACAGGCATTACCTTGTTGGCTATGGCTGGCGGCTTATCGGCACTTTTTTGTGGCGTTTCTGGCTTAAATATTAGCATACGTAACATGACCATTTCGAAGCCACTACGAGGATCAGGCGCTAAATCTAAATCTTTTTGCCCCACCAAGCCTATTTGATAATATAGCTGCACATCTTCTGCGCTGAATTTAGCGGATAACCCTAA
Organism: uncultured Methylococcaceae bacterium; assembly: GCA_903910205.1. Classification (GTDB taxonomy): domain Bacteria; phylum Pseudomonadota; class Gammaproteobacteria; order Methylococcales; family Methylomonadaceae; genus Methylobacter_C. The sequence goes on from CAIVYW010000109.1 coordinate 4,062, forward strand.
AATAGCGTCACTATCAAGGTCATGGTCGATGGCGGTAGGTATTTGTTGTAATAAGGCAATACGATGTAAAGCAATCAATATTTCTTGTAATAAGCCACTAAAATCTGGCGTTAAATTAGCAATGTCGTTAATTTTATTGAGCATGGCGACCGCATCGTTGTCAGCAAGCGCGTCTAGTAATTCCGTAACCGGCTCTTGCGCTATGCTGCCAAGCATTGCGCTCACATCGGCGGTTGTCACTTTACCATCACCGTAAACGATCGCTTGATCTAACAAGCTTAAGCCATCACGCATACTGCCATCAGCAGCACGAGATATTAATTTTAATGAAGGGATTTCAAATTCAATGGCTTCTTGCTCAAGTATAAAAGCCATCTGCGTATAAATCTGAGCAGGCAGTAATTGTTTGAGATTAAGCTGCAAACAACGAGATAGCACCGTCACCGGGATTTTGTGCGGATCTGTTGTGGCTAATAGAAATTTTACGTGTGGCGGGGGTTCTTCAAGCGTTTTTAGCAAGGCATTAAAACTATGCCCTGATAACATATGAACTTCATCAATTAAATAGATTTTATAGCGGCCATGACTGGGTGCATAACTTGCATTATCAAGTAAATCGCGGGTATCTTCTACTTTAGTACGAGATGCGCCATCGACTTCAATTAAATCTAAGAATCGTCCCTCATTAACAGCGATGCAAACACTACAGTGCCCACAAGGATTAAAGTCTTGGAGATTTTCACAATTAATGGCTTTTGCTAGGATTCTAGCAATAGAAGTTTTTCCTACACCGCGGGTTCCGGTAAACAAATAGGCATGATGAAGTCGATTATGTTGCAAAGCGTTTATTAACGATTTGACGACATGATCTTGTCCGACAACTTCAGTGAAATTAGAGGGTCGCCATTTTCTAGCGAGAACCTGATAAGTCATTGCAGGCTCGAGAGTAATATCTGAAT
>CAIVYW010000110.1 GCA_903910205.1 uncultured Methylococcaceae bacterium
CGGCATTGTGCGTTAAGTTAAGCCTGGAGTAAAACAGCTTCAGCTGTTTTAGTGCAATAGCTAAAGCTATTGCACTCCAGCCATGTAGGTCGGGTTAAGCCTGGTATCTGTCACGCCTTAAGTTGGTAGCCAGTAGCTTAGGCGCAGTGTTGGCCTGACCTGAAGCAGCGCTAGACCAGTCTTGCCTAGTGCTCTGGCATTCTTCATAAGTGCTACACGAGTCTTGATGAGTGTTTTTCTAATCTTGCTGAGCAATAGTCCAATCTTCACGGCTATTTTTTCAATCTAGCGCAGTGATAAGCTAACCTTGCTGAGCAATAGTCCAATCTTCACGGCTATTTTTTCAATCTAGCGCAGTGAAAAGCCAATCTTGCTGAGCAATAGTCGAATCTTCACGGCTATTTTTTCAATCTAGCGCAGTGAAACGCCAATCTTGCAGAGCACTCAGCAAGTACAGCATACGCTCATCTAGTCTTGCTGAGTGCTAGGCGAGGTCTGCTGAGCACCAATTCAGATAGTGATGAGTGCTGCATAGATACTGTAAAAGCTACCCTAGATTGGCTAAGCACTCGTTGAGGTTGGCAGAGCACTACGCCAGATTAGAGCAGGACTGCGCAAGGTCACTATAAATGAGGTTAGACATTATTGAGCGCTTATTAATCATCGCTAAGCGCTCAATAATGCTTAGCGTAGATGTAAAATTAAACGCAGCTTGTTTAATCAGCAGGAGTGCAATAGCTTCAGCTATTGCGAGTAAAGGGCTACCCAATTAAGATGAGACTGTTTAGCTTAATCGTTCACTTTTAGATAAGGTTCTCTTAAGCGAAGGGTTAAGCCTAATATCTGTCACGCCTTAAGTAGGTAGCCTCTTTGGGAAAAAAGCCATTTAAGCTGGGAAAAAACGCGCTAGTTTTTAGAATTGAGTTGTCCACAGGCGGCTAATACATCATCGCCTTTAGCGGTTCTTATTAGCGTCGGGATTTTAAAGGTATCTAAAACGGCTTTAAACTTTTCAATGCTCTCTAAATCCGGACGTTGGTAATGTGAGCCTGGAAAGGCGTTAAAAGGAATTAAGTTGATATAAGCACTCTTACCCGCCAGTAACTCGCCTAATTTCTTAGCATCCTCTGGCGTATCATTAAAATCTTTTATCAGAATATATTCATAAGTGATAAATTGTTTTTTATTTAAAGGTATCTGGTCAATCATTGCCAATACCTCATGTAGCGGGTATTTTTTATTAATGGGAATCAGTTCATTTCTTTTTTCTGCAACGGGCGAATGTAGAGATAGCGCAAGGTTTACGCCAGGTATTTCTAAGCTCCATCGTTTAAGACCAGGCATATAACCCGCTGTTGAAATGGTGATTTTTTGAACACCAATTGACGCGCCATGTTGTGATAAAAATATCTCGCAGGCTTTTTTAACGGCATCAAAATTATGTAAAGGTTCGCCTTGCCCCATAAAAACAATATTTAAAATTCTTTCTTCTCCAGGTCTATTGGCCGCTAACCACCGCCAAGCTTGTATAAATTGGCCAACAATTTCACTGGTGGTCAAATTTCGTTTAAGTCCTTGTGTGCCTGTAAAACAAAAAGAACAGTTCATGGCGCAGCCAACCTGTGATGAAAGGCAAATAGAATATTTGTTATGAAACGGAATAAGCACTGTTTCGACTTTATGATGGTCTTTAAGCTTAAAAAGAAATTTTACCGTTCGATCATTTGTTGACTCATGAACGGTATTGATTTCGGGTAGCGAAAAGTCGAAGGTATTTTCAAAAAAAGCCGATGAGCACTGAGCAATGTTATCAAGGCATCTAGCGGTTTCTTTTTTCTTATAATGCCAATTAAAAAGAACTGCCGCAGCAGAGTTGTTTAAATTATTTTGATGGATAACGCTTTCTAAATCAGAATAATTTAAGTCATAAAAGGATGGTTTCAATAGTATTTCCTAGTAAGATGAATATTTCGGGCTAGCCACTTAAGGCGCGAGGTCTCTACACAACTTAAGACTAAAAAAATAGCTTTGTAGGATCGATAAAATATAACCGCACTAGGACTGTCAATCTAAGTATTGTTTTAAGGTGGATAATAAGGTGTTTGTATTGATAGGCTTGGCAATAAAGTCGTTCATGCCTGCTGCTAGACTGCGCTGTCTGTCCTCATCGGTTACGCTGGCACTTAAGGCAATCACCGGTAACTGTGCATAACGTGGGCGTTTGCGGATCTCGGTGGCGGCTTCAAAACCATTCATGATGGGCATGTGTAAATCCATTAACACCACATCAAAATCGTCTTGTTCTAAGGTTGCTAGAGCTTCTGAACCATCATTGGCCAGCACAATAAGGCTGGCACCTAAACGTTTGAGCACTTGTTGGATAATCTTCTGGTTAAAGGCATCATCTTCGGCGATTAGAATTTTAATACCATTTAGCGTCTCTGTTTCTGTGTGTAACACCGATGGGGCGGTGTTTGATGGCGTTTTAATGCTAGCGAGTGTCGATAAAGGCGCTATCGGTAGCGCTAACTCAACGCTAAAACAACTGCCTAGGCCAGGCTGACTCTCTACCTTAATGAGGCTACCCATCAGTTGCACCAAGTCTTGACTGATGACTAAGCCTAAGCCTAAACCTGTGCCTTCAAAGTTTCTGGCGTAACCATCGTCTACCTGACTAAAAGGTAGAAATAATTTATTTTGCTGCTCTACACTAATGCCGATGCCAGTATCGGTCACTGCAAATAATAACCGTGCTTGTTGGTCATCTCGTTGTTGTAAGCTAATGTTCAGGGTCACCGCACCTTGCGAAGTAAATTTAATGGCATTGCCCAGCAGATTAGTAAGCACTTGTCGCAAACGGATACTGTCACCGATCAGGGAGTCGGGCACATCGCTTGCTATGTTGATGCTCAAGGCTAAGCCTTTGCTCTGTGCAGTGATAATAAACAAGTTGTGTAGCGTTGCTTGCAAATCATGCAGACTAAAAGCACTTAGATTAAGCCCCATCTGTCCGGCTTCGAGTTTGGATAAATCCAGAATATCATTAAGGATAACCAGTAGGTTATTAGACGCGGTGTTGATATTTTTTAAATAATCGGTAACCTCAGTTGGCATATCTTTAAGCAAAGCCAGTTCTGAAAAGCCGATAATGGCATTCATGGGGGTACGAATTTCATGCGACATATTCGCCAAAAACTGCGATTTAGTTTTGGCTAAGTGCTCGGCGCGTTCTTTAGCCGCTAACAGTAGTGCGTCTTTTTGTTTGCGCTCGGTAATGTCTTCTTTAACCCCTAAATAATGGCTCACTTCCCCATTGGCTTTTCGTATTGGCGAAATCCACGTTAGCTCGATAAACTCCTCGCCCTGTTTGTTGAGGTTGATGACTTCACCTTGCCAAGCTTTACCGGCGAGTAAGGCCGCCCACATGGCATCATAAGTGCTTCGTGGTGTCTTGTCGGATTTTAATAGACTAGGTTTCTGGCCTATGATTTCTTCACGAGAATAGCCGGTACTGGTAATAAAAGCCTGATTAACATACTCAATGGTCGCGTCAAGATTAGTAATCATCACCGAAGATTGGCTTTGTTCTAAAGCCGCTGAGAGTTTTTCTTTTTCATGCATCACTGACATAATTTGTGCATGTTGCTGTTGAATATCGTCGGTGCGCTCATTCACCAACTGTTGCAACATCCGCGTGCGGCCTGAGGTCAATAGCGAAAACACACTAACCAGACTGGTGACTAACAGACCCAGTAACATGACCAGCCACACATGGCCTGAACGATGACTGGCAAAATAATCTTGCTTAGGTACAACTTCAAATATCCAGACTCGACCGCCAAAGGGCAGTGCGCTGCGGCTGCTTAAGGTTTTTTTTGCGCTGAACCAGGCTTTTTCTTGTATGACTAGCGGCGCTGGGAAGAATGGCTCACTGCTATACAATAATTGCTCGGCTGTCGGTGCTGTGCTATCTCGCAAGCGATAAGATAAGCCACCGGTGTTTGAATGTTTAAGTGTCGTAGTCATCATATCGTTAAGTTTTAATGCCGCCGTCACATAACTAGAAATGGCTAAACGCTTTTCTGTGAGTGTTTGCAGAGCAAGATTCTTACGATAAAGGGGTATCACCGCCAGCACTCCATATTGAGTTGAGTCTTGAAGCAGCTTAATTCTAGGGCTTATAATTAAATCTCCGCTATCGGTGGCGCTATTGAACGTAGCTAATCGTGATGGATTGGATAGATTGTCGAAGTTTAAAACCTTATCATTATTTTGGTAGGGCTCAATGAAGGTTACAGGGGCATATTGAGGGCGTTTCTTAGCGCGTATTCGCTGTTGATTAGCATCTGCTTCGGTGATTTGGAAGCTTGGGTCGCCTTGTTTTTGAAGCATTTTTTCGAAAGCGTCTCGATCAGCGTTTTGAACCAGAGGCGCCCAACTGATGGACTGCATGTCTGGATAGTCGGTTAATAATTGTTGAGTAAAGATCCTGAATTCGTCTTTGTTAACCTCTGTTGAGGTTAGAAATAAACTTCTGATTGAATGTAAGGCATGAACCTGATTAGTTAGGCTGGTTTCCAATGCATTATTGAGTTGTTCAACTTGTTGATCAAATGCTAACTTGATGCGTTCATTGCTAGATTTCGCCTCATAAATAACAGCTATTGCAGTCAGTGCAAACATAGACATTATCGGCAGGGTTATCATGAGTCGTCGATGACGCCAAGAATCGGTATCTTTTAGCAGCCAAGCCAATGCTAATGGCGTGAAAATTAACACACCTAGCACATCACCACACCACCAGGTTAGCCAGTTGTTTAGCGCGTTTGCCAGTGGTGTCTTGCCAGTGGCGACTAAGGTGGCTATTGATAAAGTTGAGTTGATGGTCGCGCTTAATACGCCGCCATAAAGCATAAATAACAAGATGGCTTTTTCGCGTCGAAGTCCATTAGGAAATCCGGCATAACGCTTAAGCCAATAAGCACCGACCAAGGCTTGCAAGGTTGCCCCCGTACTGATGACTAGGGTAGTCAGTAGGGTGATTAAAATGTCTGGGACTGAGTCAGTCAACTCAGGAATCAAGCCATTAGTTATAAAGGCACCCAATAACACGCCGGGCCAGACTCGGTAGCCGTAAATCAATAGCCCTGCCAAAGCGATGCCGGCTGGCGGCCAGATAGCCGAGGCATAACCTGGTGGAATGGTCGAAAAGTAACTGAGTTTTCCGGCTATCAGGTAGGCGATGGCGAGTACCATGATCGCTAATAGCCTAGGAAAGGCACTGTTTGGTTTTTTAAAATAGTAAGATGAGGGGGTGAAGATTATTTGTAAGGCTGAGGATATCGTCATAGCACTACTTTAGGTTTTTGGAATGGAGCTAAAGTAAGTCTAAGCTACTTTAATATTTTTTTTGATTATATCATTTGAATGATGACATCATCATTATTATAATTTTTATTCGATCCATATGCCATGCGGGGCGGGGTTTGCAGCCCCGCCCCAAACATTTGATGCTGGCACTCCTCGCGAGACGGGGTTACTTCTCGCGAGACGGGGTTTATAACCCC
>CAIVYW010000111.1 GCA_903910205.1 uncultured Methylococcaceae bacterium
ACTTTGAGCTGGATCTTTCGCAGCTTTACGTTGATCGTATTCATCAGCATTGATATTTTCAACATAAGCGCCGGTTTCTAAATCCACAATCTTCGCTTCAATTTTTTGAGCAAAAGCCGTGTTGATATTAGCGCCTTCTTCAAGTAGACCGGCTACATCAAGAATATTCTGTTTCATGTCCGCTGCTTTGTTATCAATTTGTAACGGTTTTAAAGCAACCGCAGCAAAAGACACAAGTACCGCACACACTAAACACAGCGCCACAGCAATAGCGATGGTTTTTTCTAAACTATCGTTACCTAAAGCCAGTACGTTATCTTTATAAACAATAAACTTTCTATAGGATTCATACTCATTGAGCTTTTCACAGAGAGCCGTCATGTGTTTACAATTTATCTTTTTCTCAGTCATGACCGTTTCATCCTTCTTCTGATATTAGCTTGAATGACGAAGTAATCGATCGTCGGTGCAAACATATTTGAAAATAGAATAGCCAGCATAATGCCTTCTGGAAATGCAGGGTTAACTACACGAATTAACACCGTCATACCACCAATTAAGGCGCCAAATATCCAACGTCCGGTGTTGGTCATAGAACCACTGACTGGATCAGTTGCCATATAAACCATACCAAAAGCAAAACCACCTGCGGTTAAATGCCAGTACCAAGGAAAGGCAAACATGGGATTGGTATCACTACCTATCACATTAAACAATACAGAAACAGCCACCATACCTGCGAACACACCACCCATAATGCGGTAAGACGCCACTTTGGTGTACAACAAGAAGGCCGCACCAATTAAGATCGCTAAGGTAGAGGTTTCACCTAAACAGCCAGGCTCAAAACCAAAGAAAGATTGCATCCAGCTATAGTTAGCTGCATAAACCGCATCCAAACCACCATTAGCCGCTATGCCTAATGGCGTAGCGCGGGTAAAACCATCAACCGCAACCCAAACAGCATCACCGGTCATTGAAGCAGGATAAGCAAAGTATAAGAATGCTCTACCTGTTAAGGCAGGATTCAAAAAGTTTTTGCCCGTACCACCAAAGACTTCTTTACCGATAACAATACCAAAAGAGATACCTAAGGCCACCTGCCATAAGGGGATATCAGGAGGCATAATCAGCGTGTACAGCATAGAAGAAACCAAAAAGCCTTCATTGACTTCATGGCCACGTACCGTTGCAAATAAAACTTCCCAAATACCGCCCACCGCTAGGGTCACGATATAAATAGGTAAGAAATATAAGGCACCATGTACGATATTTGAAAATGGATTTAAAGTACTATAACCAAACAGCGTCATAGGAATACTGCGCCAGTTAGCGATTTTCTCTAAACCCATCGCTTCCATAGCTAAATTCGCTTGATAGCCGGTGTTATACATGGCCATCAATATGCAAAAGAACGTTGCAATAACCACAAAGGTCATAGTACGTTTTAGATCATTACCATCACGAACATGCGTAGTACCGCGTGTTACGTCAGCTGGGGTATAAATAAAGGTATCGACCATTTCATACAGGCCGTAATACTTTTCAAGTCGTCCGCCTTTTGTAAAGTGCGGCTCTACTTTGTCTAAAATTTTTCTAGCCGACATTATCCTTCCTTCTCAATTTTAGTTAAATTCGCTCTCAGCACAGGAC
>CAIVYW010000112.1 GCA_903910205.1 uncultured Methylococcaceae bacterium
TGTTGTGAAAACATTTCTTCTTGAACAGGGCTCAGAATCAGGTAGGATGGGCAAAGGCAACGCCGTGCCCATCAATATTAATCGCTGTGATGGGCACGCTACGCTTTGCCCATCCTACCCGCTGTAAAAATACAAAGGTTTAGGTTATGCAAACATCATTGCAAAATAACAACTTATCGTTGCAACAGTTATATCAAATTGTTGCCCGTTTTTCTGTAGAACAACACAGCGTTGCCGACCCTATTAAAAAGCAAGCCTTAGCGGCAAAGTGGAATCAATACGCGCAAACCATGCCGAGTGTTGAGCCTGATATTTCCGAGCAAGAAATTATTGAGGAAATAAAAGCAGTTCGAGCTGAGCGCTTTGAAAAAGCGCCTGTATTGGTTGTATGAAAATGCTAAATGAAAATGTATCAAAGTTAAGGAGTTTAAATGATTAAGGAATTTGAGGGTTTTTTGTGAGTTGGCCTTTGGTCCCATTGAGCCAAGTTGCAGAAGTAAATCCTTGTTTGCCAAAAGGCTACGATGAAAATCAGCAAGTATCTTTCTTGGGAATGGCTTCTGTATCTGTGCAAGGAGAAATTACTTCAGAGGAAACTAGGGTATTAGCTGAAACAAAAAAAGGCTTTACATACTTCGAGCGGGGAGACGTTTTATTAGCAAAAATTACTCCGTGTTTTGAAAATGGGAAGGCTGTTCATGCTAATGACTTAAAGCATCGGATAGGGTATGGCTCAACAGAATTTCATGTGTTGCGATCCAAAAATGGTGTTTTGGATGCAAAGTACATGTTCTATATGGTTTGGAGTGATCAGTTTAGATTCTTAGGTGGAAAAGCTATGAAAGGCGCTGCCGGTCAGAAAAGGGTAAGCGCTGATTTTTTGAAAGAATTTAATATACCTCTTCCACCTCTAGCCGAACAAAAACGCATCGCCGCCATTCTCGACAAAGCTGACAGCCTGCGCCGCAAAAACCAGCAAGCCATTCAGCTCGCCAACCAATTTCTCCGTGCCGTGTTTTTGGATATGTTTGGTGATCCGGTGACTAATCCGAAGGGCTGGGATGAGGTTGAATTAAAAGAAATAGCGGATATTCGCTCAGGTGTCACGAAAGGTAAAAAAATCGATCTTTCAATAGCTGTTACGTTACCGTACATGCGTGTTGCAAATGTTCAGGATGGTTACCTTGATTTAAGCAGTATTCAAAATATAACTGTTTCATCAAACGATGCAAAAAAGTGTCAATTGGAAAAGGGAGATATTCTCCTAACTGAAGGCGGCGATCCCGATAAGCTTGGACGTGGTTATATTTGGAATAACGAAATAGAAAATTGTATTCATCAAAATCATATTTTTTCAGTTCGAATAAATGATAAAAACAAAATAAGGCCGGAATTTTTAAGTGCCGTTATTGCGTCGCAAAGAGGCAAACGTTATTTCTTAAAGGTTGGTAAGCAGACTACTGGTATTGCAACAATCAACAAATCAGTATTAAGCGAATTTAATCCATTTATTCCACCTATAGAAATTCAGGATGAATTCATAGCTTCAGTAAATAAAGCTAATCGGATTAAGCAATTATTTTCCAAAGGGGAGTTTAATTTGTTTAATGCACTCAGCCAAAAAGCCTTCGCCGGTGAACTTTAATTGCTAAACCACTAAAGGAACGACTATGCAAACCCTACAAATACAACTTCCTGACACTATCAACATAGACATGCAGGAAATTCAAATGCTACTTGCCAGTAAACTTTATGAAAAAGGCGTGTTATCAGTAGGGCAAGCTGCGCAAATGACAAGTCTTTCTAAAAGAACTTTTATGGAGCTGTTGGGACATTATCAGGTTTCGGTTTTAAATTATCCTGCCGAAGACATCATGCAGGATTTTGAAAATGCCTAAAATCATTTCCAATACCAGTTGCCTGATTGTGTTGGATAATATTAACGCACTGGATATTCTGCATAAACTCTACCAAAACATTTATCTAACCGAAGAAGTCGCTCAGGAATTCGGCAAACCGTTAGAAAGCTGGATGCATGTTCTTACCGTTATAGATAAAAATTATCTGCGCATATTAAATGCCAGTGTCGATTTGGGTGAAGCCAGCACCATCGCGTTGGCTCTGCAAATGCAAGAAGATAACGTGATGATCCTGGATGATTTGAAAGCCAGAAAACTGGTAAAACAGCTACAACTTAAGTTTACAGGTTTATTAGGTATTTTACTGAAAGCCAAACAACAGCAGGTCATTAGCTCAGTCGCCGATATTATTACCCAGCTTAAAAAAGCCAACTTCAGGTTTTCTGAAAAATTGGAAAAAGAAGTTTTAAGGCTGGCGGAGAGCTTTAATAGTTATAAGATTCATAGAAAAGTATCCTATGTCCCTCTAAACGCTTCATCACGAGTTGCTAGGCTGCTAAAAGCTGCGTAGACTTATGTTCGCTCTGCGTTCGTATAGCACTGTTAACTCGCAGTGCTTCTTCTAAA
>CAIVYW010000113.1 GCA_903910205.1 uncultured Methylococcaceae bacterium
AAGATGGCAAGGGGCGATTTACTGGCTATCTAACCTTCCTCTCTAAGCCCGGTGTTAAACGCATAGGCTATGCCCACGAAGATACTGTTTTCACTACTATCCATGCAATCGAAGGCACTGATATTACAGCCCTAGAGGAAGCATTGGCAGTAGATACCTTTGAGCAGTATGAGCAATTCTTATTAGAGTCAACAAAACAGGAGTTGTTATCATGAGTATGTTTGCTTCAATAGGTGTTCTTTTTGAAGTTAGTACAGCATTAGCGGTAGTTGGTACAGTTGCTGTGGCAGGTATCGTTGGATCGGCGACTATGCAAGGTATTTCATCAGCCTCACAGGCAGACGCCCAGCAAAAGTCCGCAGCTTATAACGCTCAGGTTGCTAGTAATAACGCCACTATTGATGCTCAAAACAGGTCATCATCATTACAACAAGGCGAGATGGATGCTCAGAACGCCATGCGTAAACAAGCCTCTATGATAGGCGATCAACGCGCACAAATGTCAGCTAATGGTATCGATATTACCCAAGGCTCGGCACAAGACATGTTAGCGAGTACCAAGTTCTTAGGCGGCATCGATGTCAATACCATTCAATCTAACGCCGCCCGCCAAGCATGGGGCTATAGCGTGCAAGGTATGAATGATCAGAATGCCTCGACGATGGAAACTTGGAAGTCTAATAGTACTAATCCAGCTGCGATAGGTGCAATGACCGCAGGCGGGTCATTACTTAGCTCTGTGGGTAGTGCGGCTGCTTCTTATGCTGCCGCTAAAATTAAATAGGCATAATAAAAAACAAAACCCCCGACAGCTGGCAGGCCGACGAGGGTTTCTGATCCACACCAAAACCATGATTTAGTGAGAACCTGTGAAGCATTATATTGATTTATTCGTGATTATGAAAGAACTCCCTAGTATTAGATTTTTTGCCTTGTGGTTGATAGCACTACTATTGGCAGCGTCAACATTAGCGCCCTTCATTACCGCTATCCGCTGGTGGTAACTTAATCGCACAAAAAACAAAACCCCGCCAGCTGGCAGGCCGACGAGGGTTTCTGATTCGCAACCTTACACAACTAAGGGAAGAATATGTATGCAGTTTAACGTAAATGAGGGCGTAGTCAAGATGCTTGAGTTAATTGATAAATCAAAGAGTTTGGTATGGAAAATAAGTACATCTGTTGTTTTAGTGATTATTGCGTGGAAGCTACCCGATATTATTGCAGCGATAAAATTATAAAAGATTTACCTTCAATTAGATTTTTTGCTATGCGACTGATTCTCGTAGCGGAAATTTTCCGCTTCCAGAATAACCGCTATCCGCTGGTGGTAACCCCGATAGAGCATAAGGAATAGACCATGAGAGTCCCAGAATATCAGCAATCCGTCCAACAACAAGGTTTGCCTAATGCCAGGCTAACCACTCACTATACCGCCGATGACTTTCTAGGCGGTACAGAGAAAGCCGCTATGCAAGTCGGTACTGATCTAGCTAAAAGCCTAGCTCATGACGCCACAAATTTAGCGGTTGACCATTACAAAGATCAGCTAGATCAGAATAACAAGACCCGCATCTTAGCTAGCGCAACCGATATGGGCACGCATATCGATACCGCCATGTATGGCGCTAATGGAGCGCTCACCAAAAAAGGTGCAGACGCCTTCCTACTTACATTGAGCGGCTATATCTACCTGGAAATTTGATTTAAACTTACACCATAGATTACAACAGACTCCAACATTTCAGGTTTAGAAAAATGCCCAAAGCCCCCGCCACCACAACCTATACAATAGAGCGATTAGATCACTTAGGCATCGTTGCTGGTGTCATAAAGGATTTGAAGATCGTTGAATTGATAGACGAACGATTGGGCATTTATCACGGTGAATCACTTTCGGCGGGTGAAACCGTTGCAG
>CAIVYW010000114.1 GCA_903910205.1 uncultured Methylococcaceae bacterium
AAAAAACCTCACGAAGAAGCATTCAAGTAAAGGTTAGTTTATCGCTCCGCTTGTGGTGGATTGTCGCTATCGCTCCGAATCCACCCTACAAATTGATCTGACGTACGGCCGTTTTGTTGTGTTGATGGGCACGCTGGCGCTTTGCCCATCCTACCAGCTAGTTGTCTGGCCGTGCTAGCCAGATGACTGGCTAACACGGCTAGGCGTCTGGCTATCGTTGCCAGTCACACTTTATGCTGGCTAGTTGTCTGTCCGTGTTAGCCAGATGACTGGCTAACACGGCTAGGCGTCTGGCTATCGTTGCCAGTCACACTTTATGCTGACTAGTTGTCTGTCCATGTTAGCCAGATGACTGGCTAACATGGCTAGGCGTCTGGCTATCGTTGCCAGTCACACTTTATGCTGACTAGTTGTCTGTCCATGTTAGCCAGATGACTGACTAACATAGACAGACATCTTGTTGTGCCTGACCGATGTCTGGCAATAGCACACAGACAACTAGCAAGTATAGCTGAGTACTACTTAATGATGACTTTACACTTAGATAGAGTCGCTGGAGGCCATTTAAACAAAGCAGCACAGGACAAAATGAATGCCAGAGAGTTTATATCCTGCATCGCTCCAGCGATGCGTGATGCAGAGCATGGGAACCATGAATTAAAGGCTTTTACTACCGTTTTGTCACATCTAAAGTTGCTAGCCTCAAAATAGAAGTGAATACTCAGCATTCAACTTTTCGCCACTACGCCACAGCTAATCATTTAATTACCCCGCGTTATCATTTTTTACTTTACATGTGACTTTGTTACGACTTTAATATTGTCTTTAATTCTATCGAGGCTATGCAAATGTCTAAAGTATCTTCTAAAGCAAACTCTACACACTCCTCAGATACTGAAAATGAAGACCTTTATGAAGGTGGCGAATTTACGTCTTTGACTGAAAGCGTAGAAGAAGTTGACGTCAAAAGAGATACTCGCAGAAAAATTGAACTCTATTGGGAAAAAAAGCGCTTAAAAGAACAGTTCGAAGATTTTGATGAGTCAGAATTTGGCTTTTAATCAACCGTCAAACCTTTAAGAGCCATAAGCACCGTTTGACGTCTGATGTCCTGTCTATCACCACTAAAACATTGTTGTAACACCTTATAGCCAGTGACTTTACTTGCCCAAGCAATAAATACAGTCCCCACTGGCTTTTCTTCTGTGCCTCCGCTAGGTCCTGCGATACCGGTTACCGCTATAGCAACATCGGCATCGCTATGGAGCAAAGCACCGATAACCATTTCTGTGACTGTTTGAGCACTCACTGCGCCAAAGCGCTGTAGCGTTTCTGGCTTAACACCCAACATTTGTATTTTTGCAGCATTACTGTAAGTCACAAAGCCTCGATCAAACCAAAGCGAACTTCCAGGCACATCGGTTAGTGCTTGAGCGATCCAGCCTCCGGTACAAGACTCTGCGGTTACTAGGCTCTTTTGTTGTGATTGAAGTGCCTGCCCCACAACTTGAGCGAGTATAAATAATTCATGATCCATGATGTGACCTTTTTTTTATTCTTATTTAATATCAACTGATTGGAACGGTTTTGAAAAAGCTGTTCCTTGATTTTGACGGTTTGATTTTTAAAACACTACGTCCATGTAGTGCTTTGACCTTATTTTTAAGCCTGCAATCTACCTAAAAGCTCGGCTTTTTTCATGACAATATAATCATCTTCCAGCAAGGCGGTCATAAACTGTTCTTGACTCTTGACTTGCTCATTATCGTTAAGCTCCCGAATCTGTACAAAATCCTGCGCTACTTTGATTAGGGCTAAATAATCTTGGGTAGCATTATCATTTTTGCCATTGAAGGTAATCGTCATGGAACGAGTAGCACCATTCAAACTTACAGCAATCGTGTCTGTTGGAATGATCGACTGCTCTACCAGCTCCCCATCGATCGGCAATCTTGTAATCAGACTGATGATGTTAATAAAATTCTCTGGTGCAACTTCTTTGTAACTCATGCCGTATTTTTTCTTAATGGCTGACCATTGCTTGATGATTGCACCCGCTTGTTTGTCTTTGGGCAATCCTTCTGCTCGTGATTTAACTAGCGCTTTGATGGTGTCTTGCTGATCTAGGCTTAAACCACCGACTAGGGCTTCCTTGGTTTTGGCTTCTGGCAGTTGTTCGGTATTTCCGAATGACTGATGAGCCACCCTTTCCATATCCAAAAAGTAGCGGCGTATTTGTCGGCCTTTGTCGTTACGTTCGATCATGCCAAGTTCTTTGCTCATATCGATACTTAGAGCATAATCTTTAGCTGGTCTACCACCTTTTGGGGTTTTCGCCAATTTTGGCGAATACTCCATGTAATCAATATTAGATAAAAATCCGTACTCTTCAATGCGATCTTTGATCCAGTTTGAAAAATCTCTTCCTACTTCAAGAAAGCCATGCAACAAACGCGCATCGACCAAATGAACTGGCATTCCTGATAATTCACCTGCAAAGACTGGTATTAATGTGTTAGTATTCATTTGTATTTCCTAAATTTGTGTTTTTTGGATTTGCAATCAAAGGCTCTGCGTGTTCGCTGCACGCAGGGCTTTTTCTTTTTCTAAGATAAATACCATTTCATTATTCATGGTTCTACAGTTTTTCTTAGCCTCTGCTTTTAGCCACGCTCTAGTTTCACTAGGCATTCTTACCCCAAACGGGTGCATATCACTTACTTTTTCCATTTTAATCTCCGGTTTATTATTACAACTTGTAATAACTGCAAATAAGATTACAACATGTTATAATCTTACGCAAGATAAATAATTACAAGTTGTAATATTATGAGATTAGACGATGAGAATATTGGCGATATAAAGCCATTTGGCGTGCGTATGCCCAAGGAATTAAAAGCAAAAATAAAAGAATCAGCAAAGCAGAACCGGCACTCTATGAATGCCGAGATAGTGGGAAGGCTTGAAGCCTCTTATGCAGTTGGGAATGGTTTCGAGGGCCTGAATCCTGAGCAAGTTCAGGCTGTAAATTTAATTATTTCTCAATTTAAGCAGGTTAATCCTGCACGTTCTCTAACATATCAAAAGTAATACTCGAAACATTTGGGGGTTGTCAAATTAGGTAACCCGTCTAATCAATGTTAATTCAGGTTTTCTAGCCTCACACAACAGCTCTACACATTCGATCAATCGATGGATTTCAACCTTGGAATAATGCGTGGTGATTCTGCCGGCATGATGGCCTAATAAATCTTGCCTGTCTTCATACATCACGCCAGCGGCTCGTAATCTCATGCCGAAGGTGTGACGCAAGTCATGAACTCTAACTTCTTTTAACTCAACTGACTCCCTGCCCTTGCGCCATGCTTTATTGGTCATGCGATTAAGCTTTCTGCCTTGGTAGGCAAACACATAATCAGAGCCATTACCACGCCGATTATTGACTATCGACATGGCGATGGTATTTAAGGGCACGATGCGTTCGTGACTGTTTTTTGCTCGCTCTTCTGTGATGATAAAGACGGAGGTGTCTAGGCCGTTAACCTTGCATTCATCCGTCCATTTCATGCCACATATTTCTTGGTCACGTAAGCCGGTATTAAGTGCAAATAACGCCATTTCAGCTAAGTAGTCCGGTATCGATTTTAAAAGTTTCTCTTGCTCGTCCCAATTAATCGGCCTTGGCTTTCTTTTCTCACCTTGCACGACAGGCAAGATAGGCATTATCTCCAGCCAGCGTTGCCCTTGCTCATCTCGCCAAAGCTTATGGCATAAGGACAGTATCCCCTTTACCACTGCAAAATCACGATTGATAGTACCTGCTGCCCTGCCGGCAGCTTTCCTGACTTTAACAAACTCGTCAAATGAGCCATAGTGGATATTCTTTAAAAGCAAATGACCGATATAAGGCATCACAGCTTTTAGGCCAAAAATATCACACTCTATCGATCTTTTATCCCCGCATTCCTCAACGTACCTGGCTGCGGCTTCATCAAAGGTCTTGTCTACTCGTTCACCGTAAATTTTAACCTTTCTTCTTTGCTCTATCAGTAGTGCTAAATAGCGTTCTGCTTGGTCGAGTTCCGTTTCTCCAGTGCTTTGTCGAATGAGCTGACCGGCGATGACTTTTTCAATGTGCCAGATTTCACCTTTCTTTCTAAGACCTGGGGTTCTTTTTGCCATGCTAGATTCTCCTGTGCTGGCCTTCCGTTCGCGGCCTTATGTTGTTCCCACCACGCATCTAAGTCAAGCCGATCAAAACTAACGATCTTGGGGCCGTCTCTCACTTCGACAACGAAGGGTCTAACATGCTCATTAAAATAAGGTTCGCTCACACCTAAATAGATGGAGGCTTGCCCTGCCCTGATAACTCTAGGTTGTATGTGGCCTTTCATAGTTTATCCAAATAAGCGTGGCAAGGATGAGGCTTGCGTGGACTGCAAGTCTCACAATTTTTTCTAGCCTTTGCTGTTGTTACAAAGTCAATTTTGCATCTAGCACAAATCTTGATCTTTGGTGGGTTAAGGGTGAAGTGTGGTCTATTCATGCCCTGCCTCCGCTAACGCTAGTCTTATTTTCTCAATCAAGGCTAGTGTTGATTCGTGCAGCCTGTCGCATGGGGTTAGTGCCATTAGTTGTTGCAATGCTGCTTTAAGTAAAAGCTGGTCTTTAGACATCATCTACTCCAATACCGTGTGCTTTTTCTGTCCATTCAATGCCAGCTAAAAAACCAGCATCCCACTTGGTATTTGAGCCAAGTCTTTCAAGATAATGCGCTATAGTAGCCTCGCTCAACGGCTCACGTTTTGGTGGTGCAGTGTAAAGGGGTATTGAATCGCCCCAATTTATATGATGTAAATTACCGTAAGTTCTGTCTTTCCAAGCCACGGGCTCTTGTGAGTAGCTATCACCACTCAGCCTGAGCCCGCGAAAAGTCTCTGGCTCTGACTCAGTCTGCTTAACCTTATCTATTCCATCCTCTACACCTTGTCTGTAATTAACCCAATCGGGTTTAAATGGCTCAGGTTGGGCGAGTAGTTCAGCTATAGCCTCATCAATCCTTTCATGTATGCCGATTGGAACAGCGTATTCAGACCAATAATCTGAACACTCTTTTAGCTCTAGCAATACCGCTAATACTTTACTCATAACCCCGCCATCACATAAAAGGTGTGTTTACCGATGCGTCTGGTGATAGCCCCGGCTCTGTGAGGGATTAGGGCACGTTCCCAGCTGTCGGCCTTGCCTACCACCGACTTACTGGCTAGTGCGGATTTAGCTAGGGCTGTGTAGCCCGACTTTAAACGTTCGGGAATCAGTTGGGTGCTGACACCGGGTAGACGGCAGAGGCTGTGGTGGGTGATCTTGCTGCGATTAATGGCAGATTGCCCAACAGCAATCACGCCTTCCACGCTTTCTCCTTGGGCTTCGGCATACATAATGCTAGCTAGACAGTCAGACTCAGCACCGATACTGACTGAAGGTAGCAGCAACAAGGCCAATAGCGCCGCTTTCATAGCGCTATCCAGTCTAGGTTCAGCTCAAGTAGGCTGATAAAAACTAGCTCTAGGCCAATCACCGCCAACAAAAGGGGGTTTTCAGCGGCTAAATAAATAAAGATACTGACAACGCTTAGACTGGCCAGTGCTAAAAAAAAGGCTTTACAATACATAGCAACCGCCCTGCTTAGCCAATAACGCGGCTTGCAGAAATAGTAGGATCACTAGCTTGCGGCCGCTGTACTCAAAGCAGGTGCTCTTTGGCTCGGGTAGCCTGCGGGGAGTTTTTTGGACGGATGTCTGCTCGGGTTCGGGCAAGGTGGCTATGAAGGCAAGGACGGCGGCGGTTTCGTAGACATAAGGGTAGCTCCCTTTGGCGTGCGGCGGAAAGTGCTCATAGTTTCCATACCAGCTCTTGCCATTTTTTCCGGAGTTGATGCGAGAACGCAGACAGCCACCGGTAAGGCCAATCAGGTCTGCTGCTTCGGTGGTGGTTAAGGTCAGTTTCTCAACTGGCGGTGGGGTGATTAAGGTAGCCATATCAGATAGCCTCCAGCTGCATAAGATCATGGCGAATATCATCAAACAAGGCTTTAATCTCTTCGTTCATGGAGTGGCTTAGTCGATTAAGCAGGGCGATTTTTTCGGCTTTACGGGCAATTTTAAGGGTTGGCCGCATTCGGCCTGCTTGTGTCGCCATAAGAATTAAGTCTGACTCGAAGGCATTAGCCTCAGCTAGGTTAAAGTCGAGGTCGGTATTAAGTTCAGCGGCGGTCTCGGCAATCAAGGCTAGTTCAGTCGCACTAGGGGTAGGGTTAAGCTCTTTTTCTAAACAAGCTAGCTCACAGAGATCAGTTTCTGGTGTCACTAGGCTATGTTGATGAGTGAGTGGGTCGGTCGTGATGTGATGGCGGCCGTGTAAGTCATGTAACACTGTACTCAGAGTAAGACGATCAGTAAACAGGCTATCTTGACGTAGTGACAATAACGCGTACAGCTGGTCACTGGTTAAGCCCATAGGCTGATGTCTGGCTAGTAGGGTAATCAGTTCGGCTTGCTGGGTTAGGCTCATCACTCACCTCCGTCGGCATCGACTAGGCTGGTGACAGACAGGGAGAGTCTGGGCGGTTCAGGCTTGGGTTGGGCTGCATAAGTGACCGCTGATAACACCAAGGCCATCACTAATAGCACACAAGCCGCAATAATGCCTTTGCTGATAAAGATGCCGGGCGTGTGCCAATGCTGATCATGGTCTTCTGTGGGGTTAAGTAGGGCAATGCGGCTAGCAAAATCGGCAGGGATGCCGGTGGCGCTAGATCTATAGCGTAAGGGCTTACGAAATAAGGGCATGGTAATACTCCGGTAGGGCGCGGCACTGGCCAGCGCATTAAGGGCTTGCTTTGGTAAGGCAGGTTGCTCTGCGGGGGTACGTACTGTTAAAGCTGAGAACTGGCGAGAACGTGTTCTACTTACTGGCTGGCCTGCAGTCCTCAGCTTTAAAAGTCCCTAGCACTTAGCCGGCTAGGGTTAGCTTTTGCGGCATTGTTTAAAGTCATCACTAACTTAACTGCACCGGACTTATTACAGCGCCGGTGGACTCTGGCCGCAATGACTGATGTCAATAGTTATGCTTAGATAAAGCGACATCAGTCATGATCTTTACTGATAACGACAGATCTTCTAAAACTGCCGCTATCACTAAAAAGGCTGGTTACGGTTCCAGCATTAACCGCATCCGCTCGGTTAATCGTCATGCAACTACCCACTGATTTTAGATCCCGCGTTCGCTGGGTTTGCATATAGATGGGCTTGCATGCTCGGTTTTTGTAAGGCCAATAAAACCCCGACAACCGCCTCTTTTCGCTAATTTAAAGAGCTGCTCAAAGAAACTGGGCTCTGCTTTAACCGATAGCGCTTTACTACGCTAAGGGTAAAATACTTATTTCTTGTCTTTACCCTGCTGGTGTCTTCTGCCTGGGCCTTTTTTTGTGTAAGAGGGCTGTCTCTTTGGGTACGATGCTGCCATTTGTCTTTATCCTTAGTTATTAATCTTTTTTAAGCCCCTTATTAATAAGAAGCTTAAAAAAGAATCGTTTAAAAAAGCCCCGCATTGCACGGGGTATAAAGTCCATCATCCTTGAAAATACATGAGGGCAAAACTAACAGGGTGCTGGGCTGTTGATGGATATATTAACAGATTGTTAATGATTAGCAATAAAAAACATTAACCATTTGTAAATATTTTTCCAATAGGCACAAAAAAACCTAATTAAAAATGAGTTTCTATAGATAAACACAACATAAGTGTTATGATTTAACCATGAACTCAAAACAAATGAAAAAATGGTTAGAACAACAAGGCGCAAGCTTTCAACAAGGTAAAGGCTCGCACTTGAAGGTATTTTTGAATGGCAAACAAACCACACTACCCATGCACGGCACGACTGAGCTAGGAAAAGGCTTGGAAGCAGCTATTAAACGTCAACTTGATTTAAAATAGGACTTATTATGCTTGATTACCCCGTTATTTTGACCCCTGACCAAGGGGCTATATTGGTGACATTCCCTGATGTGCCAGAAGCCATTACCTTTGGCGCAACTATTGATGAAGCATTATTGCACGCTGTTGACGCGCTAGAGACAGGCTTGTCTTTTTATGTTGAGGCGCGTAAACCTCTGCCAGAAGCTTCTGTTCGTCCTGAGTTGCCCACGGTTAGACCCTCTGTGCTTGAGGGCGTTAAGTTAGCGATCTATCGAGAAATGACCCTGCAAGGCATCCGTAAAGCCGACCTTGCTAGACGCTTAGGCTGGAAAGCGCCACAAGTCGACCGCTTATTTGATCTTAGCCACCCCTCTAGGCTAGATCAATTAGAGGCGGCAGCCAAAGCACTAGGTCGTCATATTAATTTGACCTTAGCTTAATTTTAGGCACAAAAAAACCGCCGTTAAGCGGTTGGGTGGGGTTGGGCTAGATAGGTTTATTTGTCTTCTGGAAGCCAATCAGGGGAAAGAATGTCTGTCATTACCCAAGGGCAGTAGTCGGGGAAGTCCCCTATGCCCGTTTCTTTGATAGCTAAGGTGATAGCATCTGACCAAACCACATCCAACCAGTCTGGGTCATTAAGTTTTTGCTTTAAGCTGGGAACTTGTTTTATATGCAGGTTTAATGCTTTGCGCTGTTCTTTGATAGTACGCTGCCAACTGCTGCCGTTACGTTCTGGCTGATATTGACACTTTAACAGGTGCGCCATCAATACCGACAGCCTACTTGCTAATTCTCTTTGTTCGCTTTTACCCACGTCGTCTATTTCATCCGCTATATGTTCTAAATCAAGCAGCTCAAAGCGCCCGGCACGGATAAGCTCAGCTTGTTCTTTAGCCCAAGCTACGACGTCTTGTCGATAGGTCGTTAAGGGTTTAGTATCAAAGGTGCTTGTTGCCATTGCCGGTCCTGTTTTAAATAAAAGCCTTTATTACCAAGGACAGCATCCCAGCCATAAGAAAGCCAAGCATCCATCTTAATAATACGAACTGGCCGTCCTGCTCAACCATTTTTAAGCGGATAGCCTGAATATCGCTACGAATATCCTTAATGTCATGCTTGGTGGCTAATTCGGCTTTTGTTATTTCATCTAGGAAATCTTTTTGTGCTTCTGCGAAGGCTTCGGCTTGATTACGTGGAACGCCTGCTTGCTCAAGTTTCTGGGCAAATTTTAAAGTGTCAAAAGTTAGGGTGGTCATATTAATCTCCAATGGCTGTTAATCAGCCTTTTTATTCATATAACCCGCTAGTGAGGGGGAAATAACTTTTGAGCGGCAAATAATAGCCCCACTACAGTGACTATAGTGGCAATAATCCAGCGAGTTTGAGTATGAAGCTCTTTTGATAGTTCTGCTCTTAAGTCAGATATATCCGTTTTAGTCGCATAATTAGATTTAATTACCGCAATATCAACTTCTATTGCTCCAACTCGCTTTTCAAGTTCTGACATACCGCCACCTCCATTACTACCTTGTCGCTTAACTTCTGAGGCTATTTCATCCTTCATCCATTCTAAATGCGGATGATCCGATGGGGCGGCCGGATTAGATAATGTTTCTTGAGAACTCATTTATCCACTCCCAGATGCTATTTTTTGCAAAGCCGTAATAACCATGAAAGTTTAAAATAATCACGACTCCTTTGTCACCATTGGTCACGTCAAGCTCATCAGATAACTGCTTGCTAGTGCCTATATAAGCAACTAGCCAGTCCCCATTCTCAAGGCGTAAAGACGCATTACCAAATCTATCAGTAATGAGCTTATCAAGTGCGGCTTTATCCTGCTCAAGCGATATAACAATAAAGGTAGCCATAATTTTAATTTTTAGTTGGTTTTATTTCTACGCTCATTATAACCCACACTATTCACAGATTGCACAGATCTCTTGACTATAGCTATCTAGCAGTATGCGCTTATCCTGCGACTGGGTTTGCTGTGTGGGCTCAGGCTGTTTTACCCCCCCCCCCCACATTTTCCGCAGGGCTTGTCAAGGCTTTGTGTTCAGCTTTTGCAGGGTTAGTTTGCTCAAATTGGGCGATGATGAGCTTAACGGCTAGATCGGAGAGCACACGTCTGAACTCCAGTCACCGCTCATTATCTCGTATGCCGT
>CAIVYW010000115.1 GCA_903910205.1 uncultured Methylococcaceae bacterium
ATGCGGCATTAAGCGCGATAGGCGATTGTTTGAAAGGAATATTCATCGGTTAGTAATTATTTTAGCGTAGGTGACTATTCTATCATTATTGGCTGGATTATAGGACAGCCTCCTAGGGCTAGTTGTTTTTGTCCTCGTTCCCACGCGCTGCGTGGGAATGCCGTGGGCGACGCGCTAGCGTTGTGTTTCGGGACGCTGGCGCGTCTGCACTCAGTTCCCACGCGGCGCGTGGGAACTAGAGGGTGCTAGGGCTTAAGTGGTTAATTCGCCTTTAAAAGCCCGTTGTAGCAGGCTGTTGAATAAGGCTTCTGATTTTTGCAGGCTGGCTTGGGCTTGTTGTTTTTGGGCTTCGATTAATTGGATATGTTCGTAGAATTGAATTTGTAAGCTAATGGGTGGAAAAGGGAATGTTAAATCATTCAGTACGCCAGTATTCATATGAGTAAATGATCCATCGGGCCCTGTTTTTATTCTACCTATATTAGTAGCAAAATATTTCATAAGTAATACGAAAAACAAAGGTAATAGTATCTTGTTATCTAGCCTTAGTCTTATTAAGTTTGTACTTATAATAGCTTGTTTATATCCATCAGGAACAACACACATCTTGCCAACTGTACCTGCTCTGGAAATAATAATGTCACCTTTCAACGTTGAGTAGTTATTGAGAGATAAATATTTTTCTTCCGTAATAAAAAGGCATTTTTCAAAAACAAAGTTAGATTTTTGGATATTATCCATAACCCAAACTGGCACGCCTTTTTCTGTATATTCAAATTTTTTTAGCGCACTTCCAAATGGACCGCATTTTGTACCTTCCTTTGCATTTATATAGGCATCGCTAAGTTTGTATGAAGGAAAGTTATGCGGGTTAATAACCGGATCACCAAACATTTCCAAAAACAATGACTGGCTAAGGGCATTGTATTTTTCAATCAGTTGTTGGTCTTTTTGTCTTAGGCTGTCCGCTGCATCTAAGATACTGGCAATTTTTTGTTGTTCTAGTAGGGGTGGCAGCGGGATTTGAATACCCAATAATGATGGCGTTGAAATATGTGGAATAGTTGCACCAGTGCAATTATCTCTTAAGAATTTAAATTTAGACTGTAAAAATCTACCTGCATACGGAGAAAAAACATTAGATGTTAAAGGCGTTAACTTTGCTAATGTACTTCCAATTGCTCCCTCCAATCCATACCCAATAGTGCCCGCATTAGCACCGTCCCAAGCAATGATAATATCTTCATTAGTACAGAGAATATTCTTTTTATCTGTAGCCGCATATTTAAAATTGTCATTATGTCTAAGATCTTCAATTTGAATATAGCGTAATTTGGAATAAGTTTCTTCATCACATTTCTTCCCCTTAGAAATTTTAAATAGGTCTCTAATCTGAAATGTGTTTTCTGATAGGACTGGTTTATTCTCGTCAATTTCAGGCATCCAACAACCCCTTCAAAACCAACAAAGCCGCTGACCTTTCAAAATCCAACCGCTCAATATCCGCAATAATCTTCCCCGGCGCCTCATACCCCACTTCTTCATAAACAATTTCTTTATAGCGATTAATGCTCAAATCCCAGTCATTCGCTTCAATCTCGTCTAGCGGCACTAAGAAGCTTTGTTCAGTACGGGCACGATCTTGCTCTAAGTCACGCTGAGCAAAACGGCTGACGATGTCGGGAATATCGTTGTTAGTAATAGGGCTGCGTTTATCATCCAAACTATAGCCATCGGCTTTCATATCATAAAACCAGACCTTATCGGTACCGCCGTTATTGGTTTTGGTAAAGATGACAATAGCGGTACTGACGCCGGCATAGGGTTTAAACACACCGCTGGGCATGGAGATAATTGCCTCAAGTTTATGTTTACTGAGCAAGGTTTCGCGCAGTTGTTTATGGGCATTAGACCCGCCAAACAACACGCCATCAGGAATAATCACCGCACAGCGACCGCCAATCTTTAACATACGCAGCATTAAGGCCAGAAATAATAATTCGGTCTTTTTGGTTTTAACGGTTTTTAACAGCGAGCTTTCGACGCTGTCATAATCCAACGAGCCTTTAAACGGAGGATTGGCAAGGATAAGACTGTATTGGTCACGCAATTCAGCATTGCCTTCACTTAAGGCATCGCGACCGATCAAGTTAGGGTTTTCAATGCCATGTAGTTGTAAGTTCATGGCGGCTATGCGTAACATAGTGCTATCAAACTCTAGGCCGGTGAACATGGCGTTGTTGTAGTGACTTCTAAAGCTTTGCTCATGAAACCAGTCGGGATGATTTTCATGGACATATTCACCGGTCGCTACCAGAAAGCCGGCACTACCACAGGCCGGATCACACAACGTGTCTTCTTTATTGGGCTGCATGATGGCTACCATCATTTTAATGATATGCCGTGGGGTTCTAAATTGGCCATTAGTGCCGGCAGTGGCTATTTTAGAGAGCAGATATTCATAAAGATCGCCTTTGGTGTCTCTATCATCCATCTGAATTTTATCGATCATCTGCACGACTTGGTCTAACAGTCTAGGTGTAGGAATCATAAAGGTCGCGCCCTTCATGAATCTAGCAAAGACACCGACATCACTGCCCAACTGCTTCATGTGTTCAAAGGTGGTCAGATTATCGCTATCGGCTTGCGGCTGGGTGAACAGCGCAAACAAGGATTCAGGATCTAGGTTTTTAAATGTATGCCAGCGAAATTTCTTGTGGGCATCAAGGTAGATAGGGTTTTTTATGCCAATACCGATGATATTGGCTTTCTTTTCTGCTAATAGTTGTTGTTCATCCAGTCGGCGCAGAAATAACAGAAAGGTGAATTGTTCAATGGCCGTCAGTGGATTACTGATGCCTCCTGTATGAAAGGTGATCCATATTTTATCAACCTGGCTTCTTAGTTCACCCGTTATCATGCTGTCCTTTGAGTTTGTAGCTTTACGCTTACTTTTGTAATGAAAATGTAGTCTATTGTGCCATTACATTACTTCTTAACCTACATAAAGCGGCTAATTGAATAGTAACAAGCCGTAAAATATTTGGTCAATTCTGTTTGATTTGGAGTTTCTCTGTTCTAGAATCCTTTTCTATCTAATTGTTATTAAAAAGCTATTAACTGATGTTACGCAGTAACGAGGTTTTACTCTCGTTTGCCTCGCCGAGCACCGCAGGTTTTGTTGGGATTAAGTCCGTAAGTCGTAGGGCGGTTTCGCGATAGCAAACCGCCACACATGCAAGATCGCAAACAATCGAACAAAAAATGCTCATGAAGAAAAATCCAAGCGAGGGGGAGTTTTGTAGCTCCGTTTAGGGTGGATTGTCGCTACCGCTCCGAATCCACCCTACAGAATCACTAAAGACCAATCGGTAACTCATCCATTAAGGCAATCTGTTCACGTAACTCAATAATTCTGTCTTGCCAATAGCGAGGGTTATTAAACCAAGGGAAAGCCATAGGAAAGGCAGGATCATCCCAGCGTTTTGCAATCCACGCAGAATAATGCAGCAATCGTAAGGTACGTAAAGCCTCTAATAGATGCAATTCCATGACATTAAAATCATAGAATACTTTATAGCCATCGAGTAGATGCTTAAGCTGAAAACTCATCTCCTCACGATCACCTGACAATAACATCCATAGATCTTGGATGGCAGGCCCCATTCGACTATCATCAAAATCCACAAAATGAGGGCCGTCATCGGTCCATAAAATATTACCGGGATAACAATCACCATGTAACCTTAGGGTTTTTAGTTTACCGGCACGTTCAAAGCATCGTTTTACCGCATCCAAGGCATGGGCACTAGTGCTACTGTAAGCAGCCAATAGATCAGCAGGAATAAAATCATGCTTAAGCAGATAATCTCTAGGCTCATCACCAAAGTTAAGCACACTTAATACAGGACGCACCTTAAAAGCTTTTGTCGCACCTACCGCGTGTATGCGGCCAATAAAGCGCCCCATCCATTCTAGCTTTTCACGACTATCAATTTCAGGAACCCGCCCTCCTTGCTTAGGAAAGACTGAAAACCTAAAACCCTCAAGCTGATTAAGCGTCTGAGTTTCGATCAATCGTAAAGGCGGAACTACCGGTATTTCATTATCGGCCAACTCCTGAACAAAACGGTGTTCTTCTAAGATGGCATCATCTGTCCAGCGCTGAGGTCGATAAAACTTGGTGACTACCGTCTCTGCATTTTCTAAGCCCACCTGATAAACACGGTTTTCATAGCTATTAAGGGCCAGTAAACGGCCATCACCAGACAAGCCTACGCTAGTCATGGCATTAAGAATAAAGTCAGGGGTTAAAGCTGAAAAAGGCGTTAAATGTGTATTCATAGATTCATTGTAACGATAAAACAAGACACACCCTCATTTTTAAATGAGGATGAGCTTATTTAGTATCGCAAACATCGCTTAGATAACCGTTTCCTTTGGACCTAGAGCATCTAAAGGATCACCCTCATAGGGCGTGGCATAACTGCAATCTTTCTGGGGACAAACTTTTTCGATACCGTGTCGCTTAGTTTCTTTTATGGTCAAAATTGGCCACTGACAATTTGGGCAACTTTCTTTGATAGGCGCATTCCAGAGTGCATACTTACATTTTGGATAAACCGAACATGAATAAAATACTTTGCCATTACGAGACTTTCGTTTAAGAATGACGCCTTTTTTACACTCAGGACATTCAACACCTGTATCGGCAGGTTTTTCTAAGGGCTCTATATGACGACAAGCTGGATAACCACTACAACCAATAAATTTACCATAGCGACCAATTTTAAAAACTAACGGTAATTCACATTCTGGACACACCCTACCCTCAACGGTTTCTGATGCTTCCGTTGCATTAGCATCATCATTCAAATTTCGGGTATAGGAACACTCTGGATAATGAGTACAACCAATAAATCGACCATTTCGACCCAAGCGAATGGATAATGGGCTTTGACACTCAGGACATTTCTCATCTATCGCTTCCTGAGTAACATCTTTGCGTTGTACGCTAGCGTCTTTTTCTTGAATCATGACATTAAAAGGCTGCCAGAATTCATGCATTAATGGAATCCAATCCTTTTCACCACGAGAAACAGCATCTAATTCATCTTCTAAATTAGCCGTAAAATCGTAATCAACATATTTGGTAAAGTGTTCCGTTAGAAACTTATTGACGATTCTACCTACATCGCTAGGGTAAAAGCGTTTATTGTCTAAGGTAACATATTCACGATTTTGCAGCGTCGAGATAATAGATGCATAGGTTGAAGGTCGTCCTATGCCATGCTCTTCTAAGGACTTAACTAAACTCGCCTCGCCATAACGCGGGGGTGGGTCAGTAAAGTGCTGTCCAGCAATAATATCATTGACAGGAATTGGTCGACCTTCTTCTAATGGCGGCAAAAAGCTTTCTTTATCATCGCCTTCTTTACTATCATCTTTTCCTTCCAAGTAAACCGCCATAAAACCTGGAATGGCAATAGTGGAACCTGTTGCTCTAAATACATGCTTGCCATCGCCACAACTTAAATCCACAGCCACCATATTGAGGGTTGCATGAATCATCTGACAGGCGATGGTGCGCTTCCAGATTAAATCATACAGTTTGTATTGTTCAATACTGAGCTGGTCTTTTATCTGACTAGGTAAATATCTAGGATAAGTGGGGCGTATCGCCTCATGAGCTTCTTGGGCATTCTTTGATTTAGTTTTAAATAATCGAGGTTCTTTGGGCACATTTTCAGCACCGTATTTTTCTGCAATCAAGAGCCGCATATCTTCAACCGCTTCTACCGACAAGTTAACCGAATCGGTACGCATATAGGTAATCAGACCTTCTGTTTCTCCACCGATATCAATACCTTCATACAGTTGTTGGGCAACTATCATGGTACGTTTGGTGGTAAAGCCTAATTTACGCGAAGCTTCTTGTTGCAGGGTAGAGGTTATAAAAGGCGGCGCTGGATTACGTTTCTGCTGTTTCTTTTCTAATTTTGAAACCAGTAATTGGCCATCGGCGGCCGAAAGTAAGGCTTGTTTGGTTTTTTCTGCTAGCTCTTCATCAGTAATACTAAATTGAGTCAGCTTTTCGTTATCAAACTGAGTCAATTTGGCTTTAAAGTTTTGATCATGCGCAGTGAGTGCCGCATCAATAGTCCAATATTCACGAGTTTTAAAGGCTTCTATTTCTAGCTCCCTCTCAACTATCATTCGTAAGGCAGGACTTTGTACTCGACCGGCTGACAATCCTCTACGGATTTTTTTCCACAATAAAGGTGATAGTTTAAATCCTACTAAATAATCTAAAGCACGCCTAGCTTGCTGCGCATTGATCAAGTTAATCGCTAATTGAGATGGATTAGCAATCGCTTCAGTGACTGCTTTTTTAGTGATTTCATGAAAAACCACTCGATACACAGGCTTATCTTTGAGTAATTTCTTTTCTTTTAGTAGCTCATACAAATGCCAAGAAATCGCCTCACCCTCTCTATCAGGATCGGTTGCCAAATATAAAGTATCTGCGGACTTAAGTGCTTTACTGATAGCCTGAACGTGTCGCTGATTACGTTCAATGATTTCGTATTTCATTGCAAAATCATTACTGGGATCAACAGCACCTTCTTTAGGGACAAGATCACGGACATGTCCATAAGAGGCTAATACCTGAAAATCTTTGCCCAAGTATTTTTCAATAGTTTTGGCTTTTGCAGGCGATTCTACAATGACGAGGTTTTTACTCATTTATTTAAAAGGGTTAAAGGCGAAGGGCTAAAGACGAAAGGTGAAGGGTTAAAGACTAAAGACTAAAGGCTAAAATGTACATTCTTTTTTGCCTTTAGTCTTTTACTTTTGCCTGATGTTTTAATGTAAATAGGTAGGAACTAGGTCATAGACGATATCTTCCATTCTAGAAAAAGCAATTTCCTCATCAGGTTGACTCAATAAAATCATCAGTACTATCCATTTTAGTTTCTCCATCGAAATCTCTTCATTTTCTAAAGCCATAGCCCGATCAATGACAATTTCTCGATTAACCGAATTTAAAATCCCATTTTGCTCCAGAAACAGGATAAGGTTACGACACTCAAGATCTAGTTTTGAAATTTCCTGCGAGCAGAAAATACGAAAGGTAGCAGTAACACTTGATTTTACCGCTTGTTGCAGACTTAGTGAATCCAGCCAATCAAAAGCCTTATTAACTTCACAAGATTCAAAACCGGCCTCCAACAACTCTGTTCTAATGACATCACTATCAGGAAACATCTCTATTTCATCTTCCATATAGTTCTCAAACAAATACATCAAAACATCAAAAATATTTTCTTTCATAAGTAGGCTTACTGCTTAATTTATTTTATTCTCATATAACAACCGCCAGCGATTGCTTCTAAGTAACCTTGCAACTCCAAAATCAAAAGCATTGAAGAGATAGATTCAATAGATAAATCACTATTTTCAACCAAATTATCAATAGATGTTGGACTAAACATGACACGATTCAATAATGTTTGTTGCTCTAGGTCAAGTGTTGATTGCATG